>NZ_JADKPY010000100.1:0-910 GCF_015351505.1 Acinetobacter sp. SK-43 | reverse complement strand
TAGAGTTGTTCTAATCTTCAGATATTTATGCAACAGCCACCGTTTTAGCTGTACCAAGTTGAGTAAATTTATTCAAAATATCGACTCTTATTTGCAAGTCAACCACCTGACGATTAAAGCATCGACTAGATACACCTTGTCCAAGTCGTTTCAAGGCAAACATTTTAGCCTCTATTCGGGATCGTCGATGATAACCAATATCTCGTTTCCACTGCTTTTGACCCTTGTCCCAACAGCCTTGTACTGCATGATTCCTTGCTTTACCAATTTCATTTTCTGCCCATAAAGCAGCATTGGAACGAGGAGGGATAATTACATTTGCTTGCCGTTTCAAAATCGCATCATAACAATTCACTGTGTCATAAGCACCATCAGCCGTGACAGATGCAATGGGTTCATCAATTTGATCTAAAAGAGGTTGGAGCATTTCAGCATCACCATATTGGCAGGTCGTGACTTCAACCGCTTGTATTTCTCCACTGTTTGCATCTGTCGCAAGATGTAATTTCAGCCATTGACGATGTTGGTTTACGCCATGTTTTTTACGCACCCATTCCCCATCACCTGTAACTTTGATCCCTGTGCTATCAACTAAAATATGCAAGTCTTCCTGTGGATTTTTTGCTGATTTATGTAGAAGTGGCTGGAGCTTATCTGCTCGCCGACTCAATGTTGAGAAGTCTGGAACATTCCAGTCGAGGTGAGCCATTTGAAAAAGGCTTTGAATGAAACCTTGTGTTTGGCGTAAAGCCAGTTGGAACAGGTTTCGTATCGTCAGGGCAAATTGAATTGCTATATCAGTGTAGGTAGGTTGACGTCCTTTTTTTCCAGTAGGTGTTGCAGACCATTGCATTTGGGGATCAAACCAAATGGTGAAAGCACCCCGTTGACGTAAAGCCTGATTGTACTC
>NZ_JADKPY010000099.1:0-917 GCF_015351505.1 Acinetobacter sp. SK-43 | reverse complement strand
TAGGGGTCGTCTCAGGAAACGGAAAATATAGCACGCTAAGGTTTTTCAATTGCGCGCAATGGCCTAAATTTTCCACCACCTATCTTGGCTTTGCTTCGCCATAGATAATCCCCAGTTAAATTGATGTGCTCCCACCCCAGCGGTGACAGATATTGCAGCAAGGTATCATCGACTGTGCGACCATGCCCTCGTAGGGCGTTAGTCGCTCTCTCTAAATAAACCGTGTTCCACAATACAATGGCGGCGGTCACTAGATTCAAGCCACTGGCTCGATAACGCTGTTGCTCAAAGCTTCGATCTCGAATCTCACCCAATCGATAAAAGAAAACGGCGCGCGCTAATGCATTACGGGCTTCACCTTTATTTAATCCAGCTTGAACCCGACGGCGTAGTTCTACGCTTTGCAACCAATCCAAGATAAACAGTGTGCGCTCAATACGCCCCAGCTCTCGTAATGCCAATGCCAAACCATTCTGTCGTGGATAACTACCGAGTTTACGTAGCATTAGCGACGCTGTGACAGTCCCTTGCTTGATTGATGCGGCCAGACGCAAAATATCGTCCCAATGAGTACGAATCTGTTTGATATTCAGTGTGCCGCCAATCATGGGTTTAAGTGCGGCATAGTCTATGTCTGACTTTGGAATATAGAGTTTCGTATCGCCCAGATCACGAATTCGTGGTGCAAATCGAAACCCTAGCATGTGCATGAGTGCAAAAACATGGTCGGTGAATCCAGCCGTATCGGTGTAGTGTTCCTCGATGCGTAAATCAGACTCGTGATACAGCAGCCCATCAAGAACATAGGTTGAATCACGAACGCCCACATTGATCAGCTTACTGCTAAATGGTGCGTATTGATCAGAAATGTGTGTATAAAATAACCTTCCAGGCTCTGCGCCATATTTTGGATTGAT
>NZ_JADKPY010000098.1:0-929 GCF_015351505.1 Acinetobacter sp. SK-43 | reverse complement strand
GCTATACCAACCTTTATCCAAATTTTCTTGTGCTGCTTGAATGTAAATTTCTGCTACTCGCTTCCTGTCAGCCAAAATGTATTTCTCAATTTCAGCTTGGTCAGTTAAAAGCTTAATTGGTTCAAACTGAACTTTAGTGCCGTATCTGTTTTGGGTAGATTGATCATTTACTCGCAGAAAAATGGTTGCACCTATTTCTATATCTGATAGTACGGTATTTTTGACAAGTTGGGCTTGATAATTTTTTACACTACCGATCAGTTCAGCTTGAATATACTTTGTTCCAATTTTTAAGATACGAAACTGTCCAAATGCTGTCATTTTTTCTTGATTATTTGGCATCTCACACCAAGCCTAATGATTATCTTGTGATAAATTTTAACATTAAGTCCTTATTCTGAAATAAAAAATTTTTCAGATTTGAAATTTTTAAATATTGCATTATAAGGTTGAGAAATCTACGTTTATTGCATAATATTTAACTATTGCAAAATAAGGTTGAAAAACAAAATGGCTTCTGCACCAAACAATACCGAATCGACACTGGCAAGTTTTATTTGGAACAATGCGAATGATCTTTGGGGGGATTTTCCGCATACAGAGTTCGGTAAAATCATTTTGCCCTTTACGGTATTAAGACGTTTGGAATGTGTACTTGAGCCAACGAAAGATGCTGTCCTCAATACTTATGAGCAATTTAAAGATCAAGGGATGGCGCTTGACGATATTCTTACTAACGTAAGCGGCAATCCGTTCTATAACAAATCAACCTATAACCTATCTAATTTAGGCGGTACAAAAACTAAAGCCAACCTTGAAGATTACATTTCTAATTTTTCTGAAAACGTGCGTGTAATCTTTGAACAGTTTGATTTCAATACAACAATTAATAAGCTTTCTAAAGCGAATTTACTGCTACGCATTTGCAA
>NZ_JADKPY010000097.1:0-1112 GCF_015351505.1 Acinetobacter sp. SK-43 | reverse complement strand
TGGATATTCTGTCACTGATGTGGCTGAACGTTTAGGTGTATCACAGCACAGCATTTATAAATGGCTAAAGGCCGTACAGCCTTTACGCAACAACCCTGATGAACATGAACTACTCGAAGCAAAGAAAGAGATCCTTCGTCTTAAAAGTCAGCTTAAGCAAACTGAAGAAGAGCGAGATATCTTAAAAAAGGCCGCAAGGTACTTTGCAAGCCTGCCCGAGTAAAGTATCAGTTTATCCTTGAGTACAGCCATCAATTTAAGATTAAAACGATGTGTCGGGTTCTTAAGATTGCTCGTGCTGGCTATTACGCCTGGCTACATGAACCCGAATCAGGCAGAACAATTGAAGACAAACGGTTATTACAACTGATCCGCTCTTCTTATGATGCCAGTTATGGCATCTATGGTTATCGTCGCATCACGCTGGATCTTAAAGAGCTAGGTGAAAGCTGTGGCCCCAATCGTGTGCTGAAGATCATGAAGAACAATGGCATTGCCGCTGTTCGAGGATATAAAAAGCATAAAAGTTATGGTTGTGGCCGTCCTCCGATTGTGCCACCAAATCACTTAAATCGAGAGTTCGCTGTGAGCACCCCTGATACTTCCTGGGTGACTGATATTACCTACATCCGTACTTGGCAAGGCTGGTTATATCTGGCTGTGGTTCTCGATTTATATTCAAGGAAAGTCATCGGTTGGTCAATGAAACCTACGCTTGCCAAGGATATCGTTTTGGATGCACTTTTAATGGCGGTATGGCGACGCAGACCCAATGAACCTGTGATCATACACTCAGACCAAGGCTCACAATACAGTAGCGGAGACTGGCAGAAATTCTGTCAAAAGCATAATTTAGTTCCGAGTATGAGTCGTCGTGGAAACTGTTGGGACAATGCTGTTGCTGAATCCTTTTTTAGTAGTTTAAAGAAGGAAAGAATTAAAAAGAGGATCTATAAAACACGAGAAATGGCCCGTGCGGATGTGTTTGATTATATCGAGATGTTTTACAATCGAATCAGGCGTCATTCGCATCTCGATGGGATGAGCCCAGAAGCATTTGAGACAGCTTCAAAATGAGGCGGTCTCATGTCTAGGATACTGGGAGCAGTCCA
>NZ_JADKPY010000096.1:0-1237 GCF_015351505.1 Acinetobacter sp. SK-43 | reverse complement strand
TTGATCCTAGACAAAATAATGGACACATATTCCCTCTAAAGATAACGTTACGTTAACTATGGAGATGTAAAAATGGCTAAACGCTTTAGTCCAGAATTTAAACAGCAAGCAATTGATTATGCACTTTCAAACTCACACGAGTCTGTAGCTGCAATCGCCCAGAAATTAGGTGTGGGTTATTCAACATTAGATAAATGGATTCGTGAGACTAACCCAACAGGTTCTAGTAAAAGACAACTCTCACCAGAACAACAGCGTATTCTTGATTTAGAGAAAGAAGTCAAACAGCTCAGAGAAGCCAATGATATTTTAAAAAAGGCGCATGTGTACTTCCTAACAGATCATGCCAAGAAAAGTACACGGTAATTCAAGATTTGGATGCGAATAAAATCACTGTATCTTCTGCCTGTAAATGCCTAGGTGTTAGCACTTCGGGATACTATGCTTGGCGAAATCGACAGATGTACGTCAATCAAAAATATACTGATTTAAAAGCTGTATATTGGCAACATCATTCACGTTTGGGTGCTCCGTCATTGGTACATGACATGCATGATTTAGGTTACTGCATGAGTGAACGTACGGTTGGAAGAATGTTGAGAAAGCTTGGTTTACGCAGCAAGATTTCCCGTAAATATAAGCATACGACTGATTCAAATCATCGTTTACCAACAGCGCCGAATTTGTTAGATCGCCAGTTTACAGTCACTCGACCAAATAAAGTTTGGACAACCGATATTACCTATATTCGAACTAAAGAAGGTTGGTTGTACTTATGTGTGATGCTAGATTTATTTAGTCGACGTATTGTAGGTTGGCAAACGAGTACAAGGATAGACCGTCAGCTAGTGTGCGATGCATTTAACTATGCATCGGCTCGTCAAGGCTATCCAACGAATGCCATGGTGCACTCAGATCAAGGTTCACAGTACTGTAGTCGTGATTTTAGAGCACTATTATTCACGAATAACTGTATTCAAAGCATGTCTCGTAAAGGAAACTGCTGGGATAATGCTGTTACAGAAAGCTTCTTTCATACACTAAAAGGTCATGTGGTACACGGCAGTATATTTACTACCCGAAAAAAAGCTAATGCTGTATTGTTTGAATATATTGAGATTTACTACAATCGAATCAGAAGGCATTCAGCAAATGGCTGGTTAAGCCCAGAAGCCTTTGAACAGAAATATTTTAAGAGTTTAGAGGGATCGGGTGTCCACGATACTGTCTAGGATCA
>NZ_JADKPY010000095.1:0-1893 GCF_015351505.1 Acinetobacter sp. SK-43 | reverse complement strand
CAGTAGTAATGGTTAGAGGTAACTCATTGGACTGTTTTAGCTGATTAAATTTATCAGCAGTCACTAAATACTCATCGAAGTCTTTGAATTGGCGAGAGCCTTGTACCCAGAGATCCCCAGCCCGTAGCGAGTTTTTAAGTTCAGATAACACACATATTTCGTAATAGCGGCGATCAATACCATCATCGGTAAAGACTAGTCTTGCCCACCGTTTTTTGATAAACGCTATTGGAGCATTAGAGGGGATTTTTCGTGTATTATCAACATTCATGCTGCGGAGCAACTCTACAGCGGCAAGCATATCTTTTGCTGCTGGGGCAGCACGCAATTTAAGTATGGCAAGAAGTTCTGGCGCGTAACGGCGTAAAGTTGCATAGCTCTCGCCAATTCGTGGTAAAAAATCAAAGTCTTCGGGTTGCGCCAGTTTTTCTGCCTCAGTAATACTTGCTGCAAAAGCATCCCATGAAATAACAGTTTCGATGGCGGCAAACGGATCACTGCCATTTTGCTTGGCATCTAGCAAGGCTTTCCCGATAAGCCCATACAAACGCACTTTGTCGTTGATCGCTTTACCTGATGATTGAAATTGTTGCTGGTGTTTATTTTTTGCGATAGCAAATAGCTTTCCAATAATGCGATCATGCAGGTCAATAATTTCGTCGGTGATCGTGGCCATACTCTCCACAACGATTGCTACCAAAGTGGCATATCGACGTTGAGATTCAAATCTGGCCAAATCAGCAGGAGTCATTTGCCCACCTTCGCGAGCAATTTTCAGTAAGCGATTTTGATGAACGTGTTTTCCAATGTCTTCAGGTAGATCGATGGCTTGTAAGCACTTCAGCCGCTCAATGTGCTCAAGCATGTACTTTGAGTTTGGTTTAGCTGGTGACTGTCTAAGCCACCCCAATATTGTCAGTTTGCTGCCCTCTTTACGGTTCAGCAAAGCATCTATATTTTGACGATGAGTTTCTGAAAGTGAGCTCGTCAAAGCAGTATAAATTATGCGGTTGGCAGATGTGATTGCTTCTGCGCAAATACTATCAATTGCATTTATAGCTGGCAAAAGGACTGATTTTTGTCGTAAATTTTCAACGAGAGTTGTGGCTAAAATAAGACCTTTATCTGTCTGAAGGGACAAATCCACCATCATATTGACCGATTGCCGATAGTCACTCAAGGTGAATAGTTTGAACCCAAAAACTTTTTTCAATTCGGCAATATGTTCTCGTCTTGTTTGCTCGCGCTGACCATAATCATTCCAGCAGTCCACTGATATACTAAGTTGAGCAGCCATCATGAAAAGTAAGGGTTTGAATGGTTCGTCGTTAATACCCAATATCACTCCAGGGTAACGCATGTAGCAAAGTTGAATTGCAAAGCCTAGCTTGTTGGATGCCCCTCGATGTTGATGGACTATGGATTTATCAGAATCACTCAGAGTGTAATGCTGAAGCATAAAAGCTCTATCATCTGGAATTTCGAACAGGCTTCCCAATTCCGTGGACGACAAAATAGAATGGCGCGGCATGGCTCATTAGTCCCAAATAAACTAAACTATTAAAGGTACATTATTTTGTACCGCCACGCTTAGCTTTGCGCTGCAATTTCGCAAGGAGGTTCAATTGGGACAGAATGCGGCCATTTATTGCCGAGTATCAACGAACGATCAGTCCTGCGAACGACAGGAATATGACCTACGTGCCTACGCCAATCGTTGCGGCTACGATGTTGTCGGTGTTTGGAAAGAAACTGCATCAGGCAGTAAGGATGAGAGATTGCAAAGAAAATACTTGATGACCATGGCGCAATCTCGTGAAATCGATGCCATCTTGGTGACGGAATTGACACGCTGGGGCAGAAGCACCGTGGATCTCGTACAGTCATTACAAG
>NZ_JADKPY010000094.1:0-1933 GCF_015351505.1 Acinetobacter sp. SK-43 | reverse complement strand
ATTTTCATTGATTGAATGGTAGAAATTTCTCGAAGTTTATTTGAGCGAATTTTTAGTCAGAAAATTGATGAGCCAGAATTAGCACCTTGTCTTAACTAAGGTGCAAAATGATTTTAACTGAAGAGTTTGATCATGGCTCAGATTGAACGCTGGCGGCAGGCTTAACACATGCAAGTCGAGCGGAGATGAGGTGCTTGCACCTTATCTTAGCGGCGGACGGGTGAGTAATGCTTAGGAATCTGCCTATTAGTGGGGGACAACATTCCGAAAGGAATGCTAATACCGCATACGTCCTACGGGAGAAAGCAGGGGATCTTCGGACCTTGCGCTAATAGATGAGCCTAAGTCGGATTAGCTAGTTGGTGGGGTAAAGGCCTACCAAGGCGACGATCTGTAGCGGGTCTGAGAGGATGATCCGCCACACTGGGACTGAGACACGGCCCAGACTCCTACGGGAGGCAGCAGTGGGGAATATTGGACAATGGGGGGAACCCTGATCCAGCCATGCCGCGTGTGTGAAGAAGGCCTTATGGTTGTAAAGCACTTTAAGCGAGGAGGAGGCTACTGAGACTAATACTCTTGGATAGTGGACGTTACTCGCAGAATAAGCACCGGCTAACTCTGTGCCAGCAGCCGCGGTAATACAGAGGGTGCGAGCGTTAATCGGATTTACTGGGCGTAAAGCGTGCGTAGGCGGCTTTTTAAGTCGGATGTGAAATCCCCGAGCTTAACTTGGGAATTGCATTCGATACTGGGAAGCTAGAGTATGGGAGAGGATGGTAGAATTCCAGGTGTAGCGGTGAAATGCGTAGAGATCTGGAGGAATACCGATGGCGAAGGCAGCCATCTGGCCTAATACTGACGCTGAGGTACGAAAGCATGGGGAGCAAACAGGATTAGATACCCTGGTAGTCCATGCCGTAAACGATGTCTACTAGCCGTTGGGGCCTTTGAGGCTTTAGTGGCGCAGCTAACGCGATAAGTAGACCGCCTGGGGAGTACGGTCGCAAGACTAAAACTCAAATGAATTGACGGGGGCCCGCACAAGCGGTGGAGCATGTGGTTTAATTCGATGCAACGCGAAGAACCTTACCTGGCCTTGACATACTAGAAACTTTCCAGAGATGGATTGGTGCCTTCGGGAATCTAGATACAGGTGCTGCATGGCTGTCGTCAGCTCGTGTCGTGAGATGTTGGGTTAAGTCCCGCAACGAGCGCAACCCTTTTCCTTACTTGCCAGCATTTCGGATGGGAACTTTAAGGATACTGCCAGTGACAAACTGGAGGAAGGCGGGGACGACGTCAAGTCATCATGGCCCTTACGGCCAGGGCTACACACGTGCTACAATGGTCGGTACAAAGGGTTGCTACACAGCGATGTGATGCTAATCTCAAAAAGCCGATCGTAGTCCGGATTGGAGTCTGCAACTCGACTCCATGAAGTCGGAATCGCTAGTAATCGCGGATCAGAATGCCGCGGTGAATACGTTCCCGGGCCTTGTACACACCGCCCGTCACACCATGGGAGTTTGTTGCACCAGAAGTAGGTAGTCTAACCGCAAGGAGGACGCTTACCACGGTGTGGCCGATGACTGGGGTGAAGTCGTAACAAGGTAGCCGTAGGGGAACCTGCGGCTGGATCACCTCCTTAACGAAAGATTGGTGACTGGTAAGAATCCACAACAAGTTGTTCTTCGAAGATGTATCTGAGGGTCTGTAGCTCAGTTGGTTAGAGCACACGCTTGATAAGCGTGGGGTCACAAGTTCAAGTCTTGTCAGACCCACCACTACTGACGAAGTGATAAATAATCACAAGCTGCTAGATAAAAAGATATGTCGTTCATTATGATTAAAGCTGGGGACTTAGCTTAGTTGGTAGAGCGCCTGCTTTGCACGCAGGAGGTCAGGAGTTCGACTCTCCTAGTCTCCACCA
>NZ_JADKPY010000093.1:0-2953 GCF_015351505.1 Acinetobacter sp. SK-43 | reverse complement strand
TGTATTGAATTTATCTTGAATACAACAACTGTTTGGGTGTTGTATAGTCAAGCCTCACGAGCAATTAGTATTGGTCAGCTTCACACGTCACCGTGCTTCCACACCCAACCTATCAACGTCCTAGTCTCGAACGGCTCTTTAGAGGAATAAATTCCTAGGGAAATCTTATCTTGAGGTAGGCTTCCCGCTTAGATGCTTTCAGCGGTTATCCCTTCCGAACATAGCTACCCGGCGATGCCACTGGCGTGACAACCGGTACACCAGAGGTTCGTCCACTCTGGTCCTCTCGTACTAGGAGCAGATCCTCTCAAATTTCCAGCGCCCACGGTAGATAGGGACCGAACTGTCTCACGACGTTCTAAACCCAGCTCGCGTACCTCTTTAAATGGCGAACAGCCATACCCTTGGGACCTGCTTCAGCCCCAGGATGAGATGAGCCGACATCGAGGTGCCAAACACCGCCGTCGATATGAACTCTTGGGCGGTATCAGCCTGTTATCCCCAGAGTACCTTTTATCCGTTGAGCGATGGCCCTTCCATACAGAACCACCGGATCACTAAGACCTACTTTCGTACCTGCTCGACTTGTGGGTCTCGCAGTTAAGCGCGCTTTTGCCTTTATACTCTACGCGTGATTTCCGACCACGCTGAGCGCACCTTCGTACTCCTCCGTTACTCTTTAGGAGGAGACCGCCCCAGTCAAACTACCCACCAGACATGGTCCTCGTCCCGGATTACGGGACAGAGTTAGAACCTCAACATTACCAGGGTGGTATTTCAAGGACGGCTCCATTGGAACTAGCGTTCCAACTTCAAAGCCTCCCACCTATCCTACACAAGTAAGGTCAAAGTTCAATGTCAAGCTGCAGTAAAGGTTCACGGGGTCTTTCCGTCTAGCCGCGGGTACACTGCATCTTCACAGCGATTTCGATTTCACTGAGCCTCTGCTGGAGACAGCGCCGCCATCATTATGCCATTCGTGCAGGTCGGAACTTACCCGACAAGGAATTTCGCTACCTTAGGACCGTTATAGTTACGGCCGCCGTTTACTGGGGCTTCGATCAAGAGCTTCGCTTACGCTAACCCCATCAATTAACCTTCCAGCACCGGGCAGGCATCACACCCTATACGTCCACTTTCGTGTTTGCAGAGTGCTATGTTTTTAATAAACAGTTGCAGCGGCCTGGTTTCTGCGGCTGCCAACCGCTCAGGGAGCAAGTCCCATCACCGTCAGCAGCGTACCTTCTCCCGAAGTTACGGTACCATTTTGCCTAGTTCCTTCAGCAGAGTTCTCTCAAGCGCTTTGGTCTACTCGACCTGACCACCTGTGTCGGTTTCGGGTACGATTCCTGTGTAACTGAAGCTTAGAGACTTTTCCTGGAAGCATGGTATCAGCCACTTCACTGTACAAGTACAGCTTGCTATCGACTCTCAGCATAGAGCACCCCGGATTTGCCTAAGATGCATGCCTACGGTCTTCCACCTGGACAACCAACGCCAGGCTGACTTAACCTTCTCCGTCCTCTCATCGCATTACACAGAAGTATTGGAATATTAACCAATTTCCCATCGACTACGCCTCTCGGCCTCGCCTTAGGGGTCGACTCACCCAGCCCCGATTAACGTTGGACTGGAACCCTTGGTCTTTCAGCGAACGGGTTTTTCACCCGTTTTGTCGTTACTCACGTCAGCATTCGCACTTCTGATACCTCCAGCATACTTCTCAATACACCTTCATCGGCTTACAGAACGCTCCCCTACCACTTGACTAATGTCAAATCCGCAGCTTCGGCACATAGTTTTAGCCCCGTTACATCTTCCGCGCAGGCCGACTCGACTAGTGAGCTATTACGCTTTCTTTAAAGGGTGGCTGCTTCTAAGCCAACCTCCTAGCTGTCTATGCCTTCCCACATCGTTTCCCACTTAACTATGATTTTGGGGCCTTAGCTGGCGGTCTGGATTGTTTTCCTCTTGACTACGGACGTTAGCACCCGCAGTCTGTCTCCCGGATAGTACTCATTGGTATTCGGAGTTTGCATCGGTTTGGTAAGTCGGGATGACCCCCTAGCCGAAACAGTGCTCTACCCCCAATGGTATTCGTCCGAGGCGCTACCTAAATAGCTTTCGGGGAGAACCAGCTATCACCAGGCTTGATTAGCCTTTCACCCCTATCCACAAGTCATCCCCTGGCTTTTCAACGACAGTGGGTTCGGTCCTCCAGTTAGTGTTACCCAACCTTCAACCTGCTCATGGATAGATCGCCTGGTTTCGGGTCTATACCCAGCAACTAAACGCCCTATTAAGACTCGATTTCTCTACGGCTCCCCTATTCGGTTAACCTCGCTACTGAATATAAGTCGCTGACCCATTATACAAAAGGTACGCAGTCACCGAACAAGTCGGCTCCCACTGCTTGTATGCATGCGGTTTCAGGATCTATTTCACTCCCCTCACAGGGGTTCTTTTCGCCTTTCCCTCACGGTACTGGTTCACTATCGGTCAGTCAGGAGTATTTAGCCTTGGAGGATGGTCCCCCCATATTCAGACAAGGTTTCACGTGCCTCGCCCTACTCGTCATCATTATGTGTGCCCTTTCGTGTACGGGAATATCACCCTCTACGTTCGCACTTCCCAGAGCGTTCCACTAAAACACACATAACTTAATGGGCTGATCCCCGTTCGCTCGCCGCTACTAAGGGAATCTCAATTGATTTCTTTTCCTAAGGGTACTGAGATGTTTCACTTCCCCTCGTTCGCTTCATAAACCTATGTATTCAGTTTATGATACCCGCCTTATAGCGGGTGGGTTCCCCCATTCAGAAATCTCCGGATCAAAGGATATTTGCCGCCTCCCCGGAGCTTTTCGCAGGCTATCACGTCTTTCATCGCCTCTGACTGCCAAGGCATCCACCACATGCACTTAATTACTTGACTATACAACCCCAAACAGTCG
>NZ_JADKPY010000092.1:0-3840 GCF_015351505.1 Acinetobacter sp. SK-43 | reverse complement strand
CTGAGTTCGCCCCAAGTCAGCATTTCAATCATCATCCATGAAGGCGGTAATTTCGGGCTGTCATATTTAGATAAATAGTGGCGTAAGAAGTTTTCTTTACGCACTTTGTCTTTCAAAGCATCTTTATCAGCTTGCGCTACAGATTTACGTTGATCAATGGCTTTTTCATCACGCTCTAAGCGACTTTTTTCATCCAGTAATTGTCGTTCAATACTGGCAAGCAAACGCATGTGGGCATAGTGATGGTTAAAATGCTGTTCATCGGTGTACCAAAAAGCATCATTGGAAAGATGGCACAGTACATTGCAAATTTGCGCCCGTATTGCCACTTCAATACGTTCAATAGCATCCATAATCAAGAGTCTTAGTTCTCGATCAAAGATATATAGGTTGAGTACATCATCAAATGTGGTATTGGTTTTAAATTGATGTAAAACCGTTGAAGGCGTGGTGACAATTTGCTGAAATGGAATGGTATAAGCCGATAGGCGATAGTAGCCGATAAAGCTTAAATAGCGGTCTGCCCGTGCAAGATCAGGAATGATCAAGCCACGGTCTTGCCATGTTTGGAGGTGTTCTTGGTTGCTTTTTGCCTGTTTGGTGAATTGAACCATCGTCTTTTCTCAGGCAAAAAAAACCTGCCGATTTGTGCGTGAACAAGCGAACTTGAACCTAGGCATGGCAGGTATGTTGATAAGAATCATGCAATATGATCGACCAAAAGTAAAGCTAGATTTACAATTTAGCAAGAATTTCATGCGCCAAACTCCCTTACGTCAATTTTGCCTGTAACCGCATGGGAGATGATAGATGAGCGATATTCTTTAAGCTTTTCAATCAATTGGCTTTGAGTGCTGATAAGTTTATCAAACTTGGTGTTCTGAGCATCTAAATGTTGAATAATTTCAGCTTGTTCTTTTAATGGAGGACAAGGAATTTCAATATTTGATAACACACCCATACCAATATTCTGTTGAGTGCCATAACTCCAATTTAAAACCAAAGCATCATAAAAATGACTTGAGTTAAAAACGGCTAATAGAAATTTGGGTAAGACCTTATTTTTATTGCATCTAAAGACAGCTAAAGGCGACCAAATATTAAATTCTTCTGTGGTTTCAACCATCGCAACTTTACCTGTGGTTGCTCCTGATTTAACCATATAAATATCTTCAATTTTTGGAGAATATTTTTTGCTATAAATTGCATTTAGTTCGGGTGTGATATAACCACGCTTTTTATCAAAATCAATTTTTCCTTTTGAGATTGCTTCTGCTGAAATAAAAGGCACACCATCATCTACAAAATTTGGAGTTTCATGTGGTCCATCAGTAATTGGTATTTCTAACAAATGCTTACTGGATGGTGTCATCCAATGCTCAGGCACATCCCTCAACCATTCCACACCACTGTCTTTCATCGGTGCATTTGGATTTAAACCTTTAGTCACAGCATGAGAAATAATCGACTTACGCTGTTCTTCCAAAAGCTCAATTAACTTTTCTTGCTTGGTAATGAGGTTGTCAATTCGGGTGGTTTCAGTGTCGAGAAATGAAACGATTTTTTGTTGGTCGGCTTTTGGAGGTAATACCAATTTAACTTGAGAAAAATTATTAAAACGTAAGGCTTGACCATCACGTATTAAATTAGATGTTGATTGTAAAGATTGAATATATCTTGTTGTTTTGAATGAATATTTAAAATACTCAATATCTACTACATTCAAATTAGGCTTGAGCATCACATAAGCTGAACTAATTGAACCCTCTAAATAACTTAGTTCAAGTCCACCTTGGAAGCTACGCATACTAATTACAAAATCATTTGGTCGCACTTTTTTTAATATTTCAGGATTTTTCATGACAACCATGACACGACCATTTTCAGCCATGAAATCTTCTTGAAATATAATGCCGTGTTTCTGTGAAGCAGTTAATTGTTTATCACTGCTTTCAGCTTTTTCTTTACGTTCAGTGAAATAAAATTTACTAGGAATTACTTCCCAATCCTCAGGTACATCACCTAACCATTCCACACCGCTATTTTTATAGCTTGGGTATTGTTTAAATTGCATGATTACACCTCACCCAAATCTTCATCATCAATGATGCGTAAAACGGTGTGTTTAGCACCTAAATAAGTACTTTCATCAATATCAAGTTCCAACCAAGCATCACAATACTCACACTGAAATGGAGAGGTATCCTCATAATCCTCAAGAACAATATGTTCTTTACAACTTGGACAAAGCATACTTAAACCTCCCCAAGCAATTGTGCGACTTCGGCAGATAGTTCTTTAATCTCAGCCATAATCTCATTCGGATGGCGTGGCTGCTCAAACACATAGAAATAACGGTTAAAGTTAATTTCATAACCCACTACACCGACTTGACCATCTTTGCTATCAGTATAACTGGTATCAATTACTGCATCAGGCGCATGAGGAAGTACCTCTGTCGCCATATAATCCTGAATATTCTGATTTAACGGAATATTTTCATAATCAGTCAGGTCACTATCCATTTGCACTTCACCGTTAATTTCTACGGCTTCTGCATCAGGATTTTGCACCCCAAACGCAGCGATCAAAGCATTTTTTAAACCTTTGCTGATTTTGCTGAGTGGTAGATTTTTCAGGAATGTATTGTCAAACCAAGCATAGTCTTTGCTGTCACCAAACTGCTGTTCAATATAAGCCGATACCGCATTTTGGTCGCTGTCGGATAACTTGCCAAACTCTTTTGACGATTTGAATGTTTCTAGTTTCTCAGCGTCAAATTGAAGATCAATACGCAAAGGACGCAAGACTTTTACTCGGCGATAGCCAAAGTCAGTGTAATCAAAAATCTTACTGACCGAACTTTCTTCAAAGTCGGCATAAATACGACTAATTTCATCAATCGAATTTTGGTCAATAAACTTGCGCTTGTTGCCCTCATTCTTGCGCATAGATGAACCCATGCCTGTAGCATCAATGAGCTGTATTTTGCCTTTGCGCTGTTCAGGTTTACGGTTTGAAATCAGCCAAATATATGTACCAATGCCTGTACGGAAGAAAATATCAGTCGGCAATGCCACAATGGCTTCGAGATAATCATTTTCTAAAATAAAGCGTCTGATTTCAGATTCACCTGAGCCTGCACCACCGTTAAAGAGTGGCGAACCTGAAAGTACGATTGCACCACGACCACCACCATTTTCAGGCAATTCTAATTTTGAAATCAGGTTTTGCAAAAACAGCATAGAACCATCGCTTGCTTTAGGTAAACCCGCACCAAAACGCCCATTTAAGCCTTTTTCTTTATGCTCTAATTGAACTGCACTGGCATCCTTCGCCCAAGACATGCCGAAAGGTGGGTTAGAGCATTGATAATGGAAACGCTGCCCAGCAAATAAGTCATTACTGAGGGTACTGCCCAATTTAATATTTTGTGATAAATCACGGCTTGGATCAGAATCCAGTTTTTTGAGCAACATTGAACCCAATGCGACCGCATGAGTTTCAGGCTGCAATTCCTGTCCGTGGGGTACAAGTACAGGGGCAATTTTATAGCGGTCCTTAAAACCGTCTACATAGTTCATCATGTCAGTTAAAAAGCCCGATGTACCGCACGTTTGATCATAGATAGTTCTGATTAAACCATTCTTTTGTTCAAATAGTTCATTATCAGGCTCAAGCAATAAAGTCGCTGCCAAATGCACAATATCACGCGGAGTCATAAAGTCCTCTGACCCCGTACCGACTTCCGCACCAAATCTTGCAATCAAATGTTCATAGACATTGCTCATGGTGCGGTCAGGAACAACATTCGGATGTAAGTCGATGGCAGCGAAGTTG
>NZ_JADKPY010000091.1:0-4109 GCF_015351505.1 Acinetobacter sp. SK-43 | reverse complement strand
CATCAAGACCCGTTTTGGCAACACGCATTACAACAAAATGAAGAATAAGGGGAATCACATGAATATATTGGCAGACAAAGCCCATTATGAAAGCCACTTGGAAGTCTATATTGTGCAAAAACTGCAAGCGCAAGGTTGGGTGGTTGGGCAAAGTAAAAATTATCATACCGAATATGCACTCTATCCCGAAGATTTAATCACATGGATTCAAGCGACACAGCCTGAAAAGTGGGAAAAACTGCAAGCACTGAATGGTAGTAATACCGAAAAACGCATCATCGACCGCTTGGATGATGAACTGAATAAGAAAGGCACAATCCATATCTTTCGGAATGGCTTTAGCATGGCTGGCGCAGGCACAATCGACCTCAGTGAAAGCGCACCCGAAGATGGACGCAATCAAGCTGTCATTGACCGCTACAACGCCAATATCCTACGTGTTGTTCCACAACTCAAATATCATCCATCCAAAGATGCAGGCATTTTGGACCTTGTATTCTTTATTAATGGTTTGCCAATGGCAACGGTGGAAATTAAGACTGAGTTTAACCAGTCTTTAGAAGATGCCATTGAACAGTATAAAAATGACCGTAAGCCGATAGACCCTAAAACAAGACGTAAAGAGCCATTGCTGACACCTAAGCGTGGTGCAATTGTGCATTTTGCCTTGTCTGAATCTGAAATTGCCATGACCACGGCTTTAGATGGTGAAAGCACCTATTTCTTGCCGTTTAACAAAGGTAACGAGGGACATGCAGGCAATCCCCCTGCGGATGTGGCTAAAGGTGAAGATTATCCAGTAGCTTACTTTTGGGATTATGTCTGCCAACGTGATAATTGGCTGAAAATTTTCCATAACTTTGTCTATGTGGAAAAGAAAAACAAAGTCGATCTATATGGTAATTGGACGGTACAGGAACGCCTGATTTTCCCGCGTTACCATCAGTTTGATGCGGTGAATAAAATCATTGCCGATGTGCAAGAAAAAGGCGTAGGACTGAATTATCTATGTGAACATAGCGCAGGGTCAGGTAAAACATCGACAATCTCTTGGGTGTGTCATTCACTGGTGCGTTTGCGTCACAATGACGGTACACCGTTTTATAACTCCGTCATTGTGGTGACAGACAGAACGGTACTGGATGACCAGTTACAGGAAGCCATTCAACAATTAGACCATCAGAAAGGCTTAATTGCTGCAATTAATCGTGATGACAAAGAACATGCAGGCAAATCGAAAAGCAAACAGCTTGAAGATGCACTGTTGTCCAATAAACAGATCATTATTGTGACCATTCAGACTTTCCCGCATGTGATGGAAGCGATTCTGACCAATACCAGTTTAAGCGACCGTAACTACGGTATCGTGATTGATGAAGCACATACCTCGCAAACAGGCTCAACGGCATCTAAACTACAAGCGACATTGGCATTGCAGTCGGGCGAAGCAATGGCGAATCTGACTGTTGAGGAACTACTTGAGCAGATTCAAAAAGCGCGTGTACAGTCCAAAAACATCAGTCACTTTGCCTTTACTGCAACTCCAAAACACTCGACTAAAATGCTGTTTGGTCGTACCAAAAATGGCGAGCCTGCCAGTGATGATAATTTGCCTGAATCGTTTCACCTGTACCCACAACGCCAAGCCATTGACGAAGGCTTTATTTTAGATGTATTGCAAGGCTATGTGCCGTACAAGACAGCTTTTAAGCTCGGTGGTGATGCAGTTGATGATGATAAACGAGTCAACTCTAAAGCAGCAAAGAAAGCCTTAGCCCGTTGGATGGCTTTACATGCCACCAACGTCACACAAAAGGTGCAGTTTATTATTCAGCATTTCCACCACAATGTTGCCAATTTGCTTAATGGTCAAGCCAAAGCCATGATCGTGACCAGTTCACGCCCTGCGGCAGCACGTTATAAAATTGCCTTGGAAAAATATATTGAAGATAACCCTGAATACAGTGCCTACCGTGTCTTGGTGGCATTCTCAGGCAAACTTACGGGCAAACAGATCAGCCATGAAGCAGATGGTGATACAGAAAATGGGGTGCTATTTCGAGTTGGTGAAGATGTTGAATTTACCGAAGCCAATATGAATGCCGATGCACCTAATTCTGATTTACGCATCGCATTTGACCGCCCTGAATATCGCTTAATGGTAGTGGCGAATAAATTCCAAACAGGCTTTGACCAACCTAAACTCTGCGCCATGTACCTTGATAAAGTCATTGCCAATGAAGTTGAAGTGGTACAAACCTTGTCACGCTTAAACCGTACCACCACAGGCAAAGATCAAACCTTTGTAATTGACTTTGTAAATGACCCTGAATGGATTTTAAAGTGCTTCAAAAAGTACGACAACGGGGCAAAAATGGTGGATGTGCAAGACCCGAATGTGGTTTATACCATCAAAGACAATATTGAAGAACTTGATCTGATTACCGAAGATGATTTGGAGGAGTTTAAAGCAGCTCGTTTTAAAACTATCCGCGATATTAGTAATCATGATTTCAAAGAAACCACACATCCCGACCTGTTTAAAGCAACCGATCGTGTCGCCCGCCTGTTTAACCAAAAACTGAAAATGCTCAAACAGGCGATTGAGCTACAAGAAATAGCGTTCGATCAGGCTAAAGCAGATGGTAATGATGAAGGTGCGGAAAAAGCGGAATTTGAACGCAAGCAATTGGACGTAGAATTACAAACCTTGATGCGCTTTAAGGGCAATTTGGATAAGTTTAGCCGTATTTATTCCTATGTAGCACAGCTTATTGACTTTGGTGACCCTGAACTTGAAAACTTCTCGGCATTTACCAAGCTCTTATCCAAACGATTAAATGGTATGTCTGCTAAAGAAATTGATATTTCAGGCTTGGTATTGACTGGCTTTGGCATCTTTAAAAAGAAACTTAAAACCGATGATACAGACCATCCTGAAGCGGATGAACCCCAACCTTTAGTTCCGATCCAAGGTACAGCCAATGGCGATGTACAGCCAACCAAAATGACTTATCTCAAAGAAGTGATCGAGCTGATTGCACAAACCTTTGGGGATATTTCTACCCGTGAAGAACAGGTGGTGTACATCAATCATTTAGTAACCATTCTACGAAATAACGATGTAGTGATGGCTCAGATTGAAAATAATCCTGAATCCACAGCCTTGCAAGGTAATTTGCCATCGGCAACGAAAGGCGCAATTATTCAAGCACTGACCTCACATCAAGACTTATCAGCATTGTTGCTCAAGACCGATGCACAAGCGATGCAGAATGTGATCAAGGTGCTGTATAAATTGCTTAAAGATGGTGAAACCATTGATGTGCATCGTCTAACATAACGGAGTATTGGAATGATTGATATTCTGCAACTGGAAGGTGTACAGCCGATAGATTACCGTAATGAAGATGGCTGTATTATGATTACCGTACAGCTAAGCGGTGAGCATTTGGAAACATGCCCTGAATGCGGTGGACGCTTATATAAGCACGGTCAGCGTATCAATCATTTTGCTGATACCCCCTTGCAGATGCAACCAGTAAAAATTGAGGTGATACGAACACGCTATCGCTGTTCTGAATGCAAAAGCATGATAACCCCTCAACTCAGCTTCTTAGATGAAAAACGCAGAGCGACCCATCGGCTGATTCAGCAAGTACGCAAGCGTTGCTTAGATCGAACCTTTACGCAGCTTGCCGAAGATACGGGTGTAGTCGTGAACACCATTAAAAACATTACGCTCGATTTCGTGGAGGAATTAGAACGAGATATTAAGTTTGAAACTCCAACGATTATGGGGATTGATGAACTTAAATTAATGGGAACATATCGCTGTGTCATAACCAACCTTGCGATGAACAGCTTGTATGACATGCTACCTGAAAGGACTCAGGAAATACTCATGCCATACTTCGCCAAACTGCCTGATGCAGACAAAGTAGAATGGATTTGCAGTGATATGTGGCGACCCTTCAAAAAATCATTTCGTCTGCATCTACCCAATGCCAAGTTGGTCATTGATAAATTTCATGTAGTGAGAATGGCAAGTGAAGCTTTAGACACTGAACGTAAAGCTTTACAAAGTAGTTTGGATCGTGATGCCCGAC
>NZ_JADKPY010000010.1:0-45895 GCF_015351505.1 Acinetobacter sp. SK-43 | reverse complement strand
TAGCTGTATTAGCTGTATTAGCTGTATTAGCTGTATTAGCTGTATTAGCTGTATTAGCTGTATTGAAACATCCAGAAATTAATAAAACTAGTATTAATAATAAAGTATTTTTCATTGGGTTATCTCTATATGCATTGCACCTTCTCCAGGTTCATCCCCAGAAATAAAGCCACTAATGATACCATTAAGCTTAGCATCCTTACAGGCTTGCTTAAATTTTTTCCCTTGTGCATTCAAGTGACTATTAGTACCAAAACCATTACTATTTAATCCTATATCTACTACATTAACCTTGTTATATTGTTCAGTACTGACACAATGTTTGGAAACTTTTTTATTTTGTTTTTGTAATTCAATAATTTTCTCTACCATTTTACTAATAGTTTGTTCCTTCCTCATATTCTTGGCTTTACATTCATCTCTGACTCTTTTTACTTCTTCTCCCGGCGCAGTATACCTAATATTCTGACTATACATTGCATTAGCTTGGGATTCAGCTGTTCGAATTGTGCTTGTTATATATATTTTATTCATTCCCGCTTCTTTAGCTAAAAATGCTAATATTTTTTTGGTTTTTTCAGAAACAATATTTCGTCTCCACTCTTCATTCACGCCGCTAAATAGAACACTTACTCCTTCAACCTTAGCTACTTCTGCTTTTTGAATTTTCAAATTAATCGTTGCCATACTATTTTCAATTTTTCCATCAAAAATAATTTTCTCTTTATTGGATTCCAAAACTATAATTCTAATAGATTCATTTATTACCCCTTTATGAATTTTTTTACCCAGCCCATTTGCACCACTGACATGACTACGTTTTGTTCCTTTATACTCAACAATATAACTACCACCATTAAATAATTGATTAGTTTTAACGTCATAAGTTAAAACTGTAAATTCAACTTCTCTACTATCATTGACCACCATTTTGGGATGACCATCTTTACTTACCGCAGTGTTTTCATCTCTTTTAGGAGTAGAGTCATGAGTTTCAACTGGCTTATCAACTGGTTGTTTATGTTTTGATGAAGGAACTTGTCGTTTAGATTGAGCTATTTCTACAACTTTAGTCCCAGTCTTTATATTTTTTGATGCTTGCTCTATTGCTGACGAGTCAACGTCGATAACACGAAGCGATTTATTTTTATCAACTTTGATAGTCAATAAGTTCCGTTCATCTCTTAATTTATAATTCAGCTCGAATCCTGGCATTGCACTAACAGTTATCTTTCCATTACCATCAGTCTTTTTTTGCTTTATCTGATTTCTATATTTTTGAATTAAATTCAAATTTGTTATAGGTTTTTTCGTATCTTTATGTCTAAAAAGAATATTAAAAGTATGTAAATTAAGCTTTATCGTCTTTTCGCCCATACCTTCTTGTGCTGTAAAACGAATAATTTCTTGTTTTGAGTCTAGCCCACTAATTAAAACCGTAATCTCCTCGCCACTTAATGCTACTAAGTTATTTTCAATACCATTAGCCCCTACACTATGCTTCTTTTCTGCATTTTTATATTTGAGAAAATAAGAAAAATTTGGAATCGCTTTATTTTCACTATCTATGACCTTAATACTAAAATTAACATTTTTTTGTTTAGTATTATTATCACTGACTTCCGCTTTTTTTTCATTATTTACTTCAGCCTTAGAATCTATTTTTACAGATTCTTGCTTTTGACCAGGGATAGGCTCTTGGTTATGTATATCTGTTTTCGACTTAATACCTTTCCCATTATTTACTACAATAACTGATGCATAATTTTTACCATCACCTAATAAAGAGATCTCTTTATTATTCTTATCTTTTACTAAAACACCATTAACCTTAAACCTAGCACCCATATAGTTACAAACCTTAACTTGTTTTATCTTCCCTTTTTGGTCTGTAATTAAATCCTTGAATAAAGGGACTGGTTTTTTATCGTTATATACTACATCAACTGTCACACCAACTAATGGATTTCCAGCATTATCAACAAATGAAACATCAAATATTGAAGTTAAGACTTTATACCAACGCATATCATCCTTTTCAGTCCCTGGTATTTGAACTTGTTGAGTAGGATTCGATTTACTTACTACAAAATCAGGAACTAAAGAAGGGTAATTAGAAGGATCAGATTTATGTAATTGTGCCTGTGCCTTAGGGCTATAATAATACACAACACCGCCTGTAAAATCGGGTTCTGTTCCATTAAATATAGGTTCTACTGCTTTAATCAAACTCATTAATTTAGGTGAAATATCACCTGAATCTAAAGCTTTTTTTGCTCTTTTATAAGGCGAATTTTTCTGGGTGTATGCATCATATCCTGTTTTTGTAACGATTTGGATAATAGTGCTCCAGGATTTCCAGTTTGCGAAACCAACTCTGTTTCTCATTGTATGCGCAATAACTTTCCATGAAGTTTCACTACAATTTTCAGCTTCACCATTAATAGTTGCAACAAATATTTTAAAATCTTCGCTATAGCTCATTTATTACTCACAAGTTTTCTTAATTATTTTATTAAAATACAAACTATTACCATTTTTATCTACATCCGCTAACATTGCTACTAAATGTAATTGTCCTTTATCATCAAAATATGATTTTTCTTGAAATGAATTATATATAGCGCTATCTATTGGAACATTATTAAATTCTTTATTTTTCAAATTAGCTATTATTTTTTTATTTTTATTAAATAGCTTTCTAGCATAGATAATATTTTTCTTGGAATCACTTTCAATTAAACAATTATTTTTTTTATCTAAAGCAATAAATTCTTTAGTTTGATCTTCCTGTATTTTACTTATAAAAAAATGATATTGACATGGTGAACCACAACTACCATAAGCATGAAAAATATTTTCATTTACTTTATCAACTTCAGGGTATCTCATATTTCTTAAAATGAAAGTAGTTTTATTATCAGAATTTTTTACAATATCACAATATTCTTGATCATTCCCTTTGCATTTTAATTCAACATTAAATATATCTTTTGCATAGACAGTCGAACTAATAATAACTCCACAAAAAGCAAGAGCTAAAATGATTAAGCTATTAATATCAAGTAAATAAAATTGTGATCTCTTACTTTGTAAAATTTCAATCATGTTCATGCTCTTCTCCACAACCACAGCTATCAATATCTTCATCATCTAATGACTCAGCTTCCTGTTCAGAAATTAACTCTTTATTTTCTGTTAAATAAACTCCTGGCACTAAAGCGAGTTCTACATTATCAACAGAATCACTATAAACTCTTGCGCTACTTTCTTGCTCAAACTCATATACAGCTTCAATTTTCTTAGAATGATTAATTAATTTATATTCCATATTTTTTAATATTTTAGTATCAAATATTTGACTTAAATCAAATCTCATACTGTACATTCCTGTTTCTGGCATTTTCGGCAACTCAGCATTTACTGTTGCTCCACTCGTAAACAAATGCTGCCCAGCTTTACTTTCAAACTTACCACCTGTTGTTGAAAATACGCCATTGGCATTAATTTTGAGCTGTGACCCACCTGCCGTTAATACAATTTCTTTTGGACTCGTAAGCTCGATTTTATCTTCAGTAGAAATAAGCTTAATCACCTTCTTCGCAATTGCTTCAATAGCATCATCTTGTGCTTGTAGTTCGAGCTTTCCTTTCGCTGCATAAGCACGCAAACCCTTTTGCGCAGCAAACAAACTGATTTTGTCTTGTGCGTGCCCAATAATATTTTTTTGCGCACTTAAATTAATAGAACCGCTGGCACTTTCGGCAATATCTTGCGAAGCTTGTAGAATAATATTTTCAGGCGTCGTCAAAGCAATACCATTTGGCGATGCTAACAACATAAGGGCTTGTCTGAAGATCTTGCCTTGCTCTTGTTGTTTAGTATCGAAACTGCTTTCTAAACCTTGGGTATAACCTTCCATAAAGCCTTGTAAAGAACTCAATGCTTTAGAAGGTGATACTTCCAATTTACTGCCTTTACTAAAAGTTCCGCACGTACTCATCAAATCAAAGTCTTTAATCTCGACATTGGCTAAGACTTTTCCAACCTCTTGAATACTTTCAAATGGATTTTTATGAATACGGTCTTTAATGCTAGCAAGTTTGCATTTAACAATGTCAGGGCCATGTTCTTCAACGTTTTCGATAAATGCTTTTAAGTTTTCCACCGCATCTTTGGCATCGCTAAAGAAAGTATTAAATTCATCTACAACACCTTTTGCAGTTCCCCCTAGCGCACCAATATCTTGAATAAAACCACCACAGTCTTTTAAAGCGTGAATAGGATCGTTATTGATCCCTTCTTTAAACAAGTCCACCGTACTATTTAATGCCTGACCTGTGGTTTTTAACTCAAGTGACTGGATAAATTTGGGTAAGCGATTAATCACGTTCAAAGCATCAGTTTGTTGCTTGGCTGCAACTTCACTGAGCATTTTCATGCTTTCATAACCTTGTGACAGCAAAGATTGTGCTTGAGCGGCTTCTAGATGATCTGCAATCGCCTGTTCTTGTGCATAGGTACTAATGAGCATACCTTTACCCGCACGCACAGCTCCCCAAGCATCTGTTCTTAGCTCAAAGCCTTCACCACGACCTTGGCTCGTCGCTTGTTCTTTAGGATGACTTAAATTACCTAAGTTCAGTTGGGTTGCTGCATGGCTACTTTGCAACTGTGTACTGATTTGTCCTGTTGTATCATCGAAACGTAACTGGTTAAAACCACTACCATTGACTTCTTGACTACGGATACCACTGAGTTTTTTAGTATCTGGAAGCTGCCCTTTGACATCAAATTTGGTTGGAGAACGTTGCGCTTCATGGATTCGTCCTGTCACAAAGGGACGATCAATATTGCCATCAAAAAAATCAATAACGACAACTTCACCGATACGAGGTAAGAAGCGAGCTCCATACCCCTCTCCCGCCCAAGGTGTTAACACATCGACCCATGCTGAATCGGTATCATTGTCATTACTGCCCGCACCGCCATCATGTCCGTGATCATCACTACGGGTAAACAGAAAGCGAACCTTGATACGTCCCCATTCATCTACATAAATAGTTTCCCCTTCTGGTCCAACAACTTTAGCGCGTTGTGGATAGGCGATTGGGCGATGCTGTAGAGGATCATATTCTGGTGTAATTTTGATTTGACGGCGAATCAATGTCAGTTCATTTGCCTGCCGCTCAGCCCCTTCATCTTCAAGTGCATGCCAACGACTTTGTTTTAATAATTGGCGTACCTGTTGCTGTAAATCTTTCGGTAAATTATTTTGATTGTAGAACGTTTTAGCAATAATCAAGAACTCTTGATCTACGACGTCATGCTGATTAATTTCTGGATGATCAATCAGGTTGAACCAATATCCTACTTGGCTGTCACGCACTGAACTATAAGCTTTAAAAAACTTGGCTTGCAAAGCATACCTATCATTTAATATTTGATTTTGCTTTTCTAATTGGCTGTTACCTGAAGCTGTAGCTTGATCTTCACCTTTTAAATCCTGCATCCATGCTGGACTTACATGCCATGCTTGTTCAAGACCTAAACTGACTGAGTCAAAACTTGTGGAATGACTATGTGTGGTGATGACTGAACCAGCGCCTTCGTCTTGTGCTAAAGCATCAGGCTGCCAACGTTGCAAATGAACAGCAGTGGGTTGCAAACTTCGCACTGCGACAAAACCTGTAATACTGTCTTGGTATTCGGTTGCACTACTTCGATGATAGCGAATACTGCGTCGAGCTAAGGCTTGATATTGACTATTATCATCAATCAATCGTAATTTTTGTGATTGAATCGGTATGGAAAAATGCGGAACAAAAAGCTCTGCTTCATCAATGAGCCAACTAATCCCTTCACTACGCCATAGGCGTGTAAGAAAATCATAATCAGATTCATTATGCTGCATCACAAATGGACGCACATCATAACTTTGCTTTAGTCCATTCAGATCAAGACTCAAACTTGCAGCAAATAATGGGCTTTTTTCTTGCCATTCTTTGAATAAAACTTCTGTAACTTCAACGATTGTTTTATTCATAAAAACACGACTATTACGGCGTTTATGCCATAAGTTTGTCGCATCATTCAGAGTCAGTTTATATAGAGTTAAGGCACCATCACTTTGTCCATAGCACGCTTCAGTTACTATGCCAGTCATACGGAACAACTGTCCTGAATCTGTGACTTGATCCACAGCCAGTTGAACACCGATAAATTGTTTTAATGCAATATGAGCATTGGTAGAGAGGCAAATTAATTCCGCATGTAAGCCATCATTCAGTTGATGCTTTCCCTCGATACGCTGTAAAAAAACTTGGTTATTTAATTCTTCATTAGAAAATTGTACGTGTATTGCACGTTTTTGTGCATTTAGCCCTATTTTTTCTAATACATTAGATATATTAAAAAGCATTTTTTTATAATCATAGGATAAAGAAACGGCTGCACTTTATAAAAAAACAGACCTATCTGTCTATAATTATATTTTATTTTTAGCAAATCTTTACATTTTCGCTTATCAATAAAAAAAGAGCCTATAAATTTCGGCTCTTTTTATTCAAAATGGTATTTTAAGCTTTAGTAGAATCATATTTTCTAAACAACTGCCACAAACAAATCAGCAGAATAAAACTAAAATATACCAAAGACCAAACAGGTAACGACTGACCTAAAAAAGTCCAATCGATCAAGGCACATTCACCAGAACCTGTTAGCACTTGCTGTAAAACCGTTTTCATCGGCAAAGCTTCTACCAAATAATCCAAACCAGGACCACAACTTGGTACTTGATCAGGTGGTAGATTCTGCAACCAAACATGACGTGCAGCAACACCCGCAGACCAACCAATTGATAAGGTCGCTAATAATGCATAAAAACGTTTGAAGCCATTCGAAATCGGATTATGAATAAACGCAATCAATGCGATAAATCCCATACCGATCAAACCAATACGTTGGAAAACACAAAGTGGACATGGCTCTAATCCTTGTACGTGTTCTAAATACAAGGCAAATGAGATACCAATAATACTGGTCAGAACAAGTAAAGCACTGACCAAACGGTAATTCCAACGCATGGGAAATCCTCTAAAAAATTTTTAACGGTATTTTGCAAGATATTGGCTAAAACTCATGTCGTTATCTTGTTCAAGTTCAGCCTGTTTTTGCAACGAAGTTTGTGCCAGCTCATCATAATACTGTTTTCTTTCTTGGTTTAATACATGCTGATCATAATATTGCACATGTTGCTGAGCCATAACGCTGCCAAAACTCCATGTACCACCATGCTTCAAGGTATCTTCAATGACATGTGCTGAAAGCGTATTTTCAACATGTGCTAAGCGTTGTTGCATTACAACAATTGCGTCTTGATACAAGTGTGTTTGATTCGCTTGATCGAGTAAAGTCGCACATTGCTGAATAGTTGCTAAATGCTGCTGTGCCCAAGTTTGAAAATTCATTGTTTTCTCACCAAGCTCAATCTTTACATCAGCTGCACGACCTCGATTCACAACCTCTGTTTGATTGCGATCAATCTGTTCTTGTTCATCTGCAAACAACTCTGGACTATCACTCAGTAAACAATATAAAGCTAGACTTTCAAGAAAACCTGCAGCGATCTCATCAATACCGATTGAACTATACGGATTGACGTCAACAGCACGAAGTTCGACATAACCAACACCACGATTTTTCAACGCTTGTGATGGCGTTTCACCGACCTGAGGAACTTGTTTTGGACGGACCAAACTATAGTATTCATTTTCGATCTGAAGCACATGATCATTAATTTGGATAGGTTCACCAGACTCATCGTCTAAGCCCAACGCACTAAACTCTGGATAAGGTGTATGAATTGCTTTCTGCAATCCATCCAAATAGTCATGCAGATCGTTATAATGAATGCCTAATTCTTTCTGTGCTGAGTTTTGGTATCCCAAACGCCCCATACGTAAAGCCGTAGCCTCAGGTAAATACAAAGTGCCTTTAACCAAAGGTTGTAAATGATGTTCACGACCTGTCAGGAAACAACGACAAACGGATGGACTCGCTCCTAATAAATACATCACCAAAGGAGTTAAACGAATAAAATTACGAATTAAGCCAAAATAACGATGGCTACGATAATCTTGAGCACTGAGTTGTTTTAATTCTTGATCGCTCGCTTGCTGTTGTAACTCAGCAAACAATTGATCAGGGAAAGATAAATTATAATGCACCCCTGAAATCGTCTGCATACGGCGGCCATAACGCACACCTAAACCACGGCGATAAAGCGTTTTAAAACGACCAATATTCGAGGTTCCGTACTGTGCTAATTGGATATTCTCTTCATTATCATCCAGCATACATGGCATCGACAGTGGCCATAAGCGCTCACCTTCTTCTAGGTGTTGATGCACCACGGTGTGAATATCTCGCAACTCATCTAATGCCGCTGCAATAGTAGATTGAGGAGTGGTAATAAACTCCATCAATGCTTCTGAATAATCCGTTGTAATATGAGGGTGCGTGAGTGCAGACCCTAAAGCTTTTGGATGATTTTTTTGTGATAAAAATCCATTGCTTTGCATTCTTAAACTTTCACGTTCTATGCCGCGTAACATCCCCTTCAATAGCGAAGCATCTACCCATGTTGGAATCACAGAGGAAGAAAATGTGTTGGGTTGATTCATAATTTATATGCTCGCTTATTCAAGATCGGCCAACAAGATAAGTGTTAGCGACTTCGTTATTCTGCCAATTATAACGACAATTGTGATCTAGTCATCTGATTTAATTTGGCAATTTTTATCACAATCTTGTTACATAAGACACGCTGAATTTGTGATTTTATTAAAATAATCGATCTTTCATTTGGCACTTCTTCATGCAAGCACAAGACATTCTCGACTTTTGGTTTGATCCGAATCATCGTTCACTTTGGTTCGCGAAAAGTGATGCTTTTGACTATAAAATTCGCGAGCAATTTCAAATAATTCACCAGCAAGCAATCCAAGCAGAACTTTGGTCTTGGCGCAAAACACCAGAAGGCCGTTTGGCTGAAATCATTGTACTCGATCAATTCTCTCGTAATATCTACCGTGACCAAGCACAAGCATTTGCTTATGACAGTTTGGCATTGGCACTGGCACAGGAAGCGATTAGCTTACAACTTGATGCGCAATTGAGTCCTGAACAACGTTCTTTCTTATATATGCCGTTTATGCACAGTGAATCTAAATTGATGCATGAATATGCCCTCAAGCTTTTTCAACGCTTGGGTAATGAAATCAATCTGAGTTTTGAAAAGAAACATAAGATCATTATTGATCGTTTTGGCCGCTATCCACATCGAAATGAAATTTTAGGTAGAACATCAACGGCGGAAGAGTTGGAATTTTTAACCCAACCCAATAGTAGCTTTTAAGTCAGTTTTACAGACATTGAAATAGGAATTGCATATGAAAACTGTATTGAAATGCACCCCTCTCCTTGTCGCATTGGCATTTACAGGGTGCGCGACCATTCCACAACAACCCAAAACCTTTGACCAACTTGGTCAATTCACCGCTTATCCATTAAATAGCAAAACGTATCGTATTGGTTTTCAAGCAGGTCAAAATCTAAGTTATGGTACAGCTGAAGAAATTACCTTACTAAAAGCTGCTCAAACAACACTCAAAAATGGATACCGTTATTTTACGGTTGTGGATGACCCAAGTAATGCACGGAATAAAGCACCGCGTCAGGCTGTGATTTATCCAACGCCTAGCTATTATCCATATGGCTACTATCATCGCCATCCAGCCTTTTGGCCCGATCCATTCTATGATATGCCACAAGTGGTCAATATTGATCCAATCCAAGTGTCGTATACTATCGAGTGTTTCAAGACTCAAGATCAATCTCCAGATGCTTTTGACGCACAAATGATTTTGCAATCATTAGGATCAAAGTACGGATTGAGTCCATCAGGAGATGTGTTACAGCCCGCTGTGCCCACTCAAAACAAAAAGTGAATAAAGGATGACTAAATGAATTCAGTCGAAGAAATCCACGTACCTAGCCTCCAGAGAAGTAAATACTTCGCCACGATGGCACTGATTATTGCGGTAGTGTCATGGATTGGCTTAATGGTCGCGGCGCATTTTTTTCCTGAATACAAATGGATCATCCATATATTTATGCTTGGTGCGGAAGCAGGTGTGGTTGGTGGTTTAGCAGACTGGTATGCGGTTACAGTATTATTTCGTAATCCTTTCGGCAAAATGCCTTTACCGAAATTACTCCGTGACCACACGGAAATTATTCCACGTAATAAAGCCCGTATAGCCGAATCGATGGGTCGCTTCGTCCAAGAAAACTTTTTATCACCGCAAATCGTAGAACGTAGTCTCAAAAATGCAGACATGAGTTTGGCAATTGGTGAATGGTTAGCCAATCCTAAAAATAATACGCAAGTGGTGCAGATGATTCAGCACACAGTGCCTAGAATTTTTGAATTTGTCAGCCAAGATCAAATTGCTCACTTTGTACAGAACAATAGTGTGCAATGGGTTCGTAGCACCAAAATCAACAAACTTGCCAGTGAAATGTTACGTGCTGTTTTAGATAATGATTTCCACCAAGATGTATTGCAACGAGGGCTTGATCTAGCACATGAATGGATGGTGTCTCATCCTGAAGAAGCTCGAGACCTATCTCGTAAATTATTTCAAGAATTAGGCGTATGGAAGCTGGCAAAAGGTGCGAGCTGGATTGGAATTGATGTACAACAACGGACGATTGATTCACTGATCGAAAAAGTTGAATCGATGTTAGCTAACCCTGATCACCCATGGCGCCAAGATATTGAAGCCACAACACATACACTGATGTTACAACTTGCTGATAACGATAGCGAAGCCAGTCTACGTCTAAATAGTGGCAAGGATGCTTTGCTCGATAGTCCTCAGGTGCTCAATTTTATTAGTGGTGCCATCGCGATCCTATGTGATGCAATTAAAACGGATTTAATGCAAGAAGATTCAGGTATCGCGACGAATTTAAGAACTGCGATTCAACAGCTTGGTATAAGCTTGATTCAAAATGAAAAAGTTCGTGAAGTTTTGAATGAAAAAATGGTCGGCTTAGCAACCAACTTCAGTGAGCAATATAGCGATAAAATTATTCGTTATATCAGTGAGCGCATCCACGAGTGGGATTCTCGAGAAATGATCGCCAAAATCGAAAGCGAAGTGGGCGGCGATTTACATATGATCCGTGTGAATGGTGTGATTGTCGGCGCATTTATTGGTTTAGCGCTTGGTGTCATTCGTGCAATTGTTGAAAACGTTTTATAAACGATAGAGCCATATACGGTAGAGTCTTTCGACTTTGCCATCTTTTGCCCTAAGCACCCTGTGATTAGGGCTCATCCATCTTCCCAACAAAAACACATAAAGAGAAGGGTCTCTTTTCCTGTCATTCATCAGCAAACCAACTGCTTACTTTCTTGATAATAGCGTGCCAAAGCTTCGGTATCTTGTTTTAAAAAGGCAGTTAAGTACGCTTTTACTTGAACCAATGACAGATGGCTAAAATGAATTCGCTCTTTTGCCTGAAATTGTACTAAACCAAAGATTTGTTTTTTAGCAACGACCACAGGAATATCTGTTTTTACCGTGAAGCTCAACTCTTGAGATGAGGCATAGGGATTTAAAACGATTTCGATGGTGTGTTCTGTATTACCATCTGTAATGGTAAAAGTCGGGCTTGCACCGTCGAGCTGCAGCCAACGATTGAGTTGTTGTTTCCAACCCATTCTGTCAAATCGAGTTAATACCCCAATGGTATTTAATGCTCCACATTGTTCTACATCATTTAAATCAAGATGATGCGGATAGCGTATTTTTAGATCGAAATTGTCCATTGCTTAATGTCCTATTTCACAATTATTCGTATTTATTTTAATCTCTCGATATAAATTATATCGCTTAAATAATTAAATTAAAACACCATATATGATTGAAAAATAATAATTTATTAGACAAATTTAACTAAAAAATGACCAATTCTGTCACTATTGTTTTTATTAAGACACTATTCCACTATTTCTCTTGATATTTAGCACATTATTGAAGCAAGGAAGAGACGTAAATCTCTGTTCGCACCAGTTGCGACGATTTGGATATCTCATCCTTTTACCGATACAATCAACTCAAAACAAAACGTAAATTAGGTTAATCACCATGCTGCAACTTCAGTCAAAACTTCCAAGTCAAGGTGTGACCATTTTTAGTGTAATGACTGAACTCGCTCACAGGCTCAATGCCTTGAACCTATCACAAGGTTTTCCTGATTTTCCTGCCCCACCCGCTCTGTTAGAAGCACTTAGCCAAGCAACATTAGATGGCTATAACCAATACCCAGCAGGAGATGGTGTATTGGCTCTGCGCGAACAGTTAGCACAACAATTTCTGCAACGTGATCAATTAAATTGCGACCCCATCACCGAAGTTACCATTACACCTGGTGCAACCATTGCCATTTTCTGTGCAATCCAAGCCTGTATCCACGCTGGTGATGAAGTCATTATTTTTGATCCAAGTTATGACAGTTATGCACCTGCGGTACAACTCGCAGGTGGTAAGTCGATTCATATTCATTTGGAAGCACCTTCATTTCAGGTAGATTGGCAAAGGGTTCAAGACAGCATCACTGCCAAAACTCGCATGATTATTGTCAATACACCACATAATCCTACAGGAGCAATTTGGTCAGAGCAGGACTGGCAACAACTGATTCAACTTATTGAAGATAAAAATATTGTTGTATTGTCTGATGAAGTTTATGAACATCTGGTCTTTGATGGGCAAAAACATTTTAGTGCTCTAAGTTTTCCCGAACTGCGTGAACGTAGTTATGTCATTGGTTCTTTTGGAAAGACCTATCATGTCACGGGTTGGAAAACAGGATATTGTGTTGCTGCACCGGAATTAATGCGTCTATTTCGACAGATTTATCAGTACGCAAATTTTTGTGGTACTACACCATGCCAAATTGCACTGGCTAATTATATGCAGCAGCATCCTGAGCATAATCAAGAACTTCCTCATTTCTACCAAGCAAAACGTGATCGTTTTAATGCTCAAATCCGAGACTCACGTTTTAAATTTCTACCATCTCAGGGAACCTATTTCCAAAACCTAGACTATAGTGAAATTCGACCTGATCTGAATGATGTGGAGATGTGCCAATTCCTTGCAGAGCAACACAAAATTGTCGCTATCCCAATTTCCGTCTTTTATCAGCAGCCTCCTGAATCACTCAGACTCATTCGATTTTGTTTTGCTAAAACCGATATAACCTTGCAACGTGCGGGAGAAATCCTCGTACAGTGTTGATCAACAAAACATAAACTGAACTCAACCCAAGCTCGTGCTGCATATGTTATTTTGAAGAGATGATTTGCGTTTCCAATAGACGCGTAAAGGAGTTTAAATGACGCCACGCCAAACGTTGGTGATGCAACCCAATCTCTGGAAAACCTTTTTTGTTTTTCTTGTCCCGCTAATCGCCACAAATATTTTGCAGAATCTTTCAGGTACGATTAATACGATTTTTGTCGGTCAGATGATGGGCGTGGATGCGATTGCAGCCGTTTCTGTATTTTTCCCTATCCTGTTTTTTCTCTTGGCTTTTGTGATTGGAATTTCAGCAGGCACTACCGTATTAGTTGGGCAAGCATGGGGAGCACAAAATCTTGAAAAGGTTCGCTGTGTCATCGGCTCAACATTATTTATTACCCTGATTGGGGGCACCTTGATTGCCATTTTAGGTCTGGTATTTGCTGAGCAGATTTTAAATGTGTTGGGCACCGACCCTAAAGTCATGCATCTATCATTACCCTACGTTCAATGGATGCTAGTGGGTAGTCCGTTATTATTTGTTTATATTATTTATACCTCGATTTTACGGGGTGTTGGCGATAGCGTGACACCGCTAATTGCCTTGAGTTTAACCAGTTTAATTGGCTTGGTGGTTACACCTGTTTTATTAAAAGGCTATTTTGGTTTTCCTGAATTAGGCATTATCGCACCTGCAGTTGCCACCATCATGGGTTACGCGGCTGTACTCATTTTTCTAGCTTTCTACTTAAATTATAAAAATCATCCTCTTAAAATTGATCGACAACTGATTCGAAGTATTCGTCACGATCCAAATTTAAGTAAGTTAATTTTAAAACTGGGTATTCCGACAGGCGTACAAATGGTCACCACGTCTTTGGCTGGCTTAGTGATTATTGGCTTAGTTAATCGTTATGGCGCACACGCAACTGCCGCATATGGCGCAGTCAATCAAGTTCTGAACTACATTCAATTCCCAGCCATGTCGATCTCCATAGCGGCATCAATCTTTGCCGCGCAAGCAATTGGGGCTGGAAAATCCGACTTATTGGCAAAAGTGACACGGACTGCCTTAGGCATGAATATCTTGTTTACAGGAACACTCATCACTTTGGCTTATCTATTTTCTAAGTATTTAATGGCACTTTTTATCACCGATCATAGTGTGGTGGTATTAGGGCAACAGCTATTATTTATTGTGCTATGGTCAATTTTGTTTTTTGGTGCAAGCGCTATTTTTGCTTCAATCATGCGTGCCAGTGGTACAGTCAATGTCCCAATGATGATCAATATTTTGACCATCCTTCTGATCGAAGTGCCTTGTGCTTATTGGTTTAGTTCTATGTGGGGCTTAAATGGTATTTGGACAGCTTACGCGCTCGCCTTTGTATGCCTATGTATTTTCCAAGCAAGTTATTATCAATTTGTCTGGAAAAAACGTGATATTAAACGACTCATCTAATAAATAAAAAAGCCATTCAAATCTGAATGGCTTTTTGATCAAGCATATAAAGCTTAAAGCATCTTAGTTGCAAAAGCTGCAATACGTTGATAGCCCGTAGGGAATAGACGTTGGAAAGAATCTAAAATTCGAGCATCTGTTCCAATCAACAAACGGCGTTTATCTTTTAATACCGCATTTAAAATTTGACGTGCAGCTTCTTCTGGTGGTGTACGCAAGAATTTATCAAACTGCTTGATTGATTTGCCTGGATCCATACCTAGGCTCTTTAAGCTGTCGTTCATTTTTGCAGCTTTGGCAATATTGGTACGAATACCACCTGGGTGTACGCAAAGTGAACTTACACCGCTCTTTTCAATATCAAGTTCTTGGCGTAATGACTCTGTGAAACCGCGTACCGCAAATTTTGTTGCGTTATAAGCAGATTGAGTTGGTTGTGATGTCAAACCAAAAATACTTGAGATATTGATGATGTGACCATCTTTAGTTTGTTTGATGAATGGAAGGAATTCTTTTGTTCCATACACCACACCCCAGAAGTTAATTCCGACGATCCACTCTAAATCTTCGTAGCTTGCACCTTCAACGGTAGAACCCAATGCAACTCCTGCATTGTTAAAGATCATATTGACACAACCATGATCTTGAACTGTTTCTTGTGCCCATTGTTTTACCGCTTCGCGATCAGAAACATCCAGCACTTTGGTTGTAACTGTAATTGGATTATCTTTCACAAGCTCAACAGTTTGTGCCAAGCCTTTTTCATTGATATCGCTCAATGACAAGTGACAACCTTGTTTAGCCAATAAAACTGCCAGTTGTTGTCCAATCCCAGAACCTGCACCTGTGATCGCTGCGACTTTATTTTTAAAATTTTTCATTGCCTATCCTTTGTATTGCGAATGAATTGCACACATTTGAGTAGATCATGTGCAGTTTGAGTTATAACCAATATAATTTTGACAATACATATTGTCAATATAGTACAATATCACTTTAAGACAAATGGCAAGAATCAACATATTGCTTGTCATATTAGGTCTATTTACATTTCATGAGTAAGATCTTGGAACGAGACAAAGCATATTGTGTGGAATTTAGTTATGCTAGAGCCGCATAAAGAATCGACAATTGGTAAAAAATGTTATTGTCGAGAGTGTTAGGGCTAAGATGTTTCCCCAAACTTCGTTATAAAATTTAACAAGGGGAATAATTTTATCTACCTTTTGCAAGTTGTGGCATGGATGGTCATCCTCATGATTTTTGATCTGAAATGACAGTAATTCACTGCAAACTTGTCCGAGCCACACGATTTAAAGATTTTTTAGGGAACGGTTTTTCTAATGACGACTCAAGATCAGGCGACACGTAAAAAAAAGAATGTTGACGCGAAAGAACGCCAATTTAAAGGGCTGTCTTTGAGTGAGCGTAAAGAAGCGCGCCGAGAGAAACTGATTGAAGCGGGTATCGCCACTTACGGGACACAAGGTTTTTTCTCTGTCACTGTGAAAGATGTCTGTAATGAGGCAAAACTTACTGAACGCTATTTCTATGAATCTTTTAAGAAAAGTGAAGAATTATTCCAAACCGTTTTCTTAAAAATGATTGGAAAAATGCAAACTTGCTTGACCCAAGCGGTCATCATGGCTGCCCCTGAACCTAAAAACATGGTGACTGCGGGTTTATCTGCATTGCTCACTGCGATTAAAGATGATCCGCGTATGGCACGTATCATTTACATTGATGCCATGCTCGTTCAAGACTTACATAACCAAGCCACCATTCAAGAAACATTAACGCAATTTGACCGCATTATTCAGGCTTTCGTCATGATCACGATGCCGAATGCCCTTCAAGGCAATGATGAAGTGTCGTTAATGGCTACAGGGCTGAATGGATACGTGACCCATATTATTATTCGTTGGGTCTCTGAAGGCTTCAAACAACCACTTGATGAAGTTCTTGCAGCCTGCTGTGCTGTGTTTTTATCCTTTATCGAAACCACATCACAAAAAAATTAAAATCCTTTTACAGTTTTGTTACAAAGTATATGCTTAAATGATGATCCGATTAAACGAATGAATTCATTTGATTTATTAATCAGCAACCTGTCATCATTTGGTCATTGCTCTGCCCCACAATTGTCACAATTTATTGCTAAATTCGACTTTATTAACTCTTTTGCAATGATATTGTCATAATTAATCTTTGTAATAAGCCTGTTATAACAACAAAACGGTTCACCGTTACAGATATTAAGGGTATTGCGCTGTGAAAGATGACTATATTTTAATTGTCGATGATGAACTACCGATCCGCGAAATGATCCATACATCTTTGGATATGGCAGGCTTCCAATGTTTGCAAGCGGAAGATGCTAAACAAGCGCATCAGATTATTGTTGACCAGCGTCCTGCTCTTATTTTGCTGGATTGGATGCTACCGGGTGGTGTGAGTGGTGTCGATTTGTGCCGTCGCCTAAAACGTGATGAAAACTTAGCAGAAATTCCTGTGATCATGTTGACCGCACGCGGTGAAGAAGACCATAAAGTTCAAGGTCTTGATGCTGGTGCTGATGACTACATGACCAAACCATTTTCGACTCGTGAACTGGTTTCACGTATTAAAGCCGTGTTACGTCGTGCCAATGCGCTGAGCGGTGAAAAAGTTATTGATGCCAATGGCTTAATGCTTGATCCTGTCAGCCAGCGTGTGAGTTTTGGAAACAGCATCCTCGAGATGGGGCCGACTGAATATCGTTTGCTTGCTTTCTTTATGACTCACCCTGAACGTGCATATACACGTGCTCAATTACTTGACCAAGTTTGGGGCGGCAATGTATATATCGAAGACCGTACTATTGATGTACATATTCGTCGTTTGCGCAAAGTGTTAGAACCATTTGGTGTTGATCGTTTTGTTCAAACGGTACGTGGCACTGGTTATCGTTTTTCTACACGAGCTGACTTAGCAGCAGGTTAAAACCCTTTATGTATGAACCTTATCCCGTCCCTGAACTGGCACGTGAGCACCAACAATTTCGTTACAGCAGTTTGTGGACGTTTGCAAAACAAGATTTAAGACTGTTGATGTTTTTCTTATTGATTGCAAGCTTAATTGGATTTGGGGTTGGATACTTTTGGAGCTGTATCTTTGTTGCCTTTGTTGTTTTCTTCCTTTTGCAGCTCCGCTCGCTTTATCTAGTCAATGATTGGATTTCAAATCGTCCCTACGATATGCCACCTAATTTAAATGGCATTTGGGGCGCACTATTATTTAATGTCTACCGCGCACAACGCCAAGAACGAATCGTACAAGCGGAGATGGTGGGATTAATAGATCGTGCTCAGTCATCATTAGTTGCATTAGCTGAAGCGGTGGTTTTAATCGATGATCAGCATCAGATTGAATGGTGGAACCCTGCTGCTGAAAAGTTATTGGGAATTAATCCATTAGATCGTGGTCGCAATTTACTCTCTATTTTACGCCAACCTAATTTCATTGAATATTTCAAAAATAGTGATCAAGCACCAGATGGAATTCGTCTTCAAGCACAGATGGACGAAGAGCGTTATGTACAAGTTAAAATCACACGTTTTGGTGGGGAAAGCCGTCTCTTGGTTGCACATGACATTACTCGTATGCATAACCTTGAACAGATGCGTAAAGATTTCGTGGATAATATTTCCCACGAGCTACGCACGCCACTAACGGTATTGAGCGGATACCTTGAAACCTTTACCGATCAAGATGATATTACCCCACGTTGGAAACGTGCATTTACTCAGATGCAGTCGCAAACCAAGCGTATGAATGCTTTGGTCAATGATTTATTACTATTATCCAATTTAGAGAATAATAAAAAAGTCGCTAAAAATCAGATTATTGATATGGCAAATTTGATGAACCAATTATTTGATGATGCACGTGCCTACAATCTCGATTATGGTCATACACTCAACTTAGATATTGATAGCCACTGTGATCTGATTGGTTCGGACATGGAAATTGCTAGTGCTTTCAGCAACTTAATTACCAATGCCATTAAATACACACCCAAAGGTGGAATTATTACCATTGGTTGGCACGAAGATGGTGATCATGCCTATTTTTCTGTCCAAGACAATGGTATTGGGATCAACCCTAAACACCTCCCTCGTCTCACGGAGCGTTTTTATCGGGTTGATAGCGCTCGCAGTCGTCAAACTGGCGGCACAGGTCTAGGTCTAGCGATCGTTAAGCATGTGCTGATGCAGCATGGTGCGCATCTCGAAATCACCTCTAAAGAAAATGAAGGCTCTACATTTACAGCCGTGTTCCCGAAAGAACGCCTTTACCATATGATCTAAAATAATTACAGGGAACTGCCAAGTTCCCTGATTTATGATGTTTTTCTATACTTTTAAATAATATAATAAGTTGTTGTTTCATTTCGCTATTTCTACACTTCATCTCGATGTAAAAACGACTTATGATTATTTCTTTAATTCGCAGCTTTGTGTTACTCCTCGGACTCAGTACTGCTTTTCATATTCAAGCAAGCCCTTTTGATCCTCTAATTGGTACATGGAAAGTTGTCGATGAACGCACTGGTTCTTATGTGTCAGATATTGTGATTCGACGCAATTCTAAAACAGAACAATACAGTGCTGTCATCGTCAAAATGTATCCCTCCGCTAAAGAGGTCGCTCCGACTACTTGCACAAAATGTACAGGTGCTTTGAAAGATCAACCTATCGTCGGTATGGAAGTATTAACTAAGCTCAAAAAACTCAATCAAGATGAGGAATTTGGTCAAGGTGTCTGGATCAACCCTTATGATGGTCATAAATACAGTATTCAAGGACGTTTAAGCAAAACTGGTAAAATGCTAAATATCAGTGCCAAACATCCAAGTAATAATAGCTTTCGTGCTATGACATGGATTCGCTTATAAAAAATATACATCGTTTAGTGTCATAGTTAAAAAAATATGGGGGCTTTTAATAAGTCCCCATGTTTATATGCAATCATGATTGCTTGAATAGGCTTTGATTTAAATTAAAGCTTAGTCGTTGAAGGCAATGGCTTAGTTTCAAGCAAGTGACTTGGCAAGCCAAACAAATGATCAAAAAAGTAATTATAAACAAAGGTATAACATGGGATGATGATCATCAAACTAAAATCTAATAAGAAGGCTTTGACTAAACTGATTTGCACCCACCAAGCAATCAATGGAATCAAAATAGTGACTAAGACCACCTGAAAACCGATAGCATGCACGACACGTCTAAAAATGGTTCGTGTCTTAGAATGCTGTCGTTTTTCCCACCATTCAAAGGCATAGTTGTAAAAGAAATTTACGCTGACAGCGATCACCGCAATTAATAATGACAAAGGTCCAGTGTGACTGATCGTTGAGCCTGAAAGTACAGCCAAAATCATCGCACAAATCAAAAAACTGAGTACTTCATAGAAAAATACATAGGTCACTCTTCTTTTCATTCCTTGCATGACAGCACCTCAAAATCAACAAAACGTGGATTTTACGCACTCTTTCTGATAAAAAAAGTTAATCGTGATCAGTTTTTCTGACAAGCAAGGCAGAGATAAATATGAATAGTGAACAGCTAGAATTAATTCTTGAAGTGATTGATCGAGGCAATTTCTCTGCTGCAGCACGTGCTTTAAATCGAGTACCTTCGGCTGTGAGTATGGCCATTGCGAATTTAGAAGCAGAATTGAATTTAAAATTATTTGACCGTAGCAAAAATCATTTAGAACCTACCGAGATTGCCCTATCTATTGAACCGCATGCACGATTAATTGTGACCAAATTGCGTCAACTTGAAATGCATCTCACAGAGCTTTCTATGGGATTGGAAACAAATCTTAAAATTGGCGTTGCGGCTGATATTAATCAAAAAATCGTATTGGCAGGCATCGAAGATTTAACGCATCGCTATCCGCTGTTAAATATCGAAATGCACTGCGCAGCACAGCAAGAACTCAAAGCACGCCTTAGAAATAATGAAATCGATCTGTATGTTGCTTATAGTTCATCTACGATTGATACCAATGAACGCTTCCGCTTATTGGGTGTTGAAAAATTTGTTGCTGCGATATCCCCTAAAGAAGCACAACAGCTTCGGGCACAACATAAAAATGAACTAACGATGTTATCTGAGCTTCGACAAATTATTGTGGCAAGTAAAAATTATCCTCTCCCTGACCCACGTATTTTGGTCTCAGATGCCTACTGGCATACAGATAATTTATCCATGGCGATTGGGATGGTGGAGCAAGGACTCGGCTGGGGTAATTTTCCGTTGTCCATCGTCCATGAGCATTTTGCTAAACAAAGTTTGGTTCGTTTGGAGTTTAGTGATACCACCAACGGACTAGATATGCCAATCCATGCGATTTGGCCTAGTTATAAACCTCTCACTAAAACGCTTCAATTGCTGATAGAACTTTGGGCAACACAACAGCTTTAACGGAAAAGAAAAAAGCCCGACATCCTGTCGGGCTTTTTCGTATTCCTTTCACTAGATACAACTCCTGTCATATCTCACATCCTGATGCTCAAACTTATTATTATTGTTTTATGTTTTGGAACGTCCTGTTCCTGATGAGTTGATATTAGAGAATTTAACTTAGGCTGAAAATGGGACATTGACGTTAATCGGTGTAGGAAATGGCTTACACGGTTAGTTTTATGCTTGGTCAGAAATATCAAACATGCTTAAAAAGCAGCCGACTTGTGTCTAAGTCAGTTTCTTTATCTTTTTTAGGACGGTATAAAAACCATTAAGGAATTGATTTAATATAATTTTTCCAATATGGTTTCACATAAGCGCCACTATGTTAAATGAATGGGATAAATTAAGCTAAAATTAGGATTTTAATTTAGAGAAAGTAATGTCTCAGATAAAAATTTATGCTTTAGATGAAATAATAGAATTACATCGTGATAATTTAAGTAAAGCTATCCATCAGGCTTTAGTTAGAGAGTTAAAATACCCAGAAGAGAAAAGGTTTCAACGTTTTATTGCACTAGAATCAAAAAACTTTTTATATCCAGCAGATCGCAGTAAATCTTATATAATTATTGAAATTTCCATGTTCGATGGGCGAACAAAAGAGACTAAAAAAGCATTTATTAGATCCCTATTCGAAAATATAAACAATCTATGCGGTATTGATTCAAATGATGTTGAGATAACTATATTTGAAACTCCTAAAGAAAACTGGGGCATTAGAGGGAATAATGCCGATGAGCTACAATTGAATTATAAGGTAAATGTTTAAATTTTCTAAAATTAACATAATACGCCTTATGCGAAATACGTAAAACAAAAAGCCCCTATCTATAGGGGCTTTTTATAATTATATAGATAGGACTTACGCACTATTATTTATAGATTCTCTGTGGTAGCAGATGATTTTTATCGAGAATAAAGTCATCAATGAAGTTTTTGATAACTGGTCTAAATAATTTCTTCTGCCAACGATATACATTTTCAAAGATCCGCTCAAACTGGTTCTTTTGTATCTCGACGTAGGCCATCAAGGCTGAAAAAATATGATTCAAAATCAGTTTAGATCGTCTTACTTGAAACTTTTCAATATGACAAACCTGTTTAATCACCCGGTGATATTGCTCTATTTTCCAATGACTTGAATGTAATTCATGAAAACCCTCAAAGGACAATAAATCATCTTCATCTTGATGCACAATATAAAACCTCTGCTGTTCTTTTAACTGAGTCTTAAATAATTGTACAAAGCCAAAATCTTTGAGCCAGACCACTTGACCCTGATGGAAATTTGGCAATAAACGCAGTTGAAACCATTGTCCTTTTTCTGGGGAAACCTTACGGTTACAGTCGATACCAAACATAAATCGAATACCATATTTTCTTATGGTTTTTAGATTTCCAGTCGATGAATACCAACTATCACCTGTAATAAATTGAATCTTTGCACCCCAACTGAGTACTTCACTTAACATATCCATAAAGTAATCATTCTTGGTTTTACTTTCAGATTTGTCATAAATTCGGAAATTAATTGGAATATTTTGACCATTCTGATCTGTCGCATACAAGGTAATGAGATTAATACCCTTGACGGATCGGTGGTGTTTGCCTGACCAAAAATAGCTAACCAAGTCCATATGTTGACTATAGGGTTTATCTAAAACAGTATCATCAATACTGACTATAAGTTTATTATTATCAATATGTTGAATTGCTTCTTGATATAGGTCGTGAGGTGTGTAGTCTTCACGTTCTAGAAAGCGATTTACACTATCATGCGAGATGTTATAAGTCTCGGCAAGTTGTGTGCAGCTAATAGAGTTCGGTTCTGTCATGAGAAAGCCCATATAAATGGGTAATGTACAAGTTGCTGTAGAAGCATGTTTAATTCGTCTGATCACAGATACTTTATAAAGTATTTTAATACTTTTTTGAATCCGTCAATGCGTAAGTCCTAATAGATTAAATCGAATGTCCTAAACGCTCACCCATCACCACAGTCGAGTTCGCTTTAAACTGCTCTTCCCATACCATTTTATCTTTTTCAAATAAAACCACAGCAGTAGAACCTAAGTAGAAACGACCTAACTCAGCACCTTTATCTAACTGCATTTGATGATGCTGTAATTCAACTTTACCTGAAGGTTTTACCTTACCTGTCGCAACAGTTTCAATCCCAGCCACAATCATCGCGCCAACTAAAACCACTGCCATACGACCAAGTTCTGTATCAAACAAACATACCATACGCTCATTACGCGCAAATAAACCTGGTACATTTTCAGCAGTCGTTTGATTAACTGAGAACAACTCTCCTGGAATGTATAAAGTTTCAGTCAATGTACCTGCAAATGGCATATGTACACGGTGATAATCTTTCGGTGATAAATAAACTGTTGCAAACTGACCATCTACAAATGGCTTCGCAAGTTGCGGATCACCAATCAATTTCTCTACAGAAAAACTTTGACCTTTGGCTTGGAAAATATCACCTGCCTCAATCTTACCCAGCTGAGAAATTGCACCATCCGCAGGACAAACAATACTATCCGCACGCTCGTCCACGCCACGTACACCTTCCTTCAATGCACGGGTGAAGAACTCATTAAATGATTTATATTGATTCGGATTAGTCTGCTCAGCAATGCTCATGTCAATGCCGTATTTCGCTTTGAATGCCTGAATCACAGCAGTTTTTACCAAAACATTTTCACTGGCTGCCACTTTGCCGATGACACGGCTCAGTTGATGTTGAGGTACTAAGTTTTGTGCTTTGATAAAAAGTTGTTTTTTTAGGTCTGCTGAAAAACTCAAGATGGTGACTCCCCTGAAATAATAGGACTATCGAGGCGATTGCCCCATTCACTCCACGCACCATCGTAGGCTCTCACTTGCCAATTGAGTAATTTTGCCAAGATATACGCCAAGCCCGAACGGTGATGTGACTGACAATACACCACCACAGGTTGTTGTAAATTAAAGCCTAATTGTTCCAAACGTTGTTGAGTGCGTTCAAGCGGGTGTAATTTTAGATGATTTTCACGGTTTAGGGCAGTACTCCATTCAAAATGCAAAGCATTTGGGATGTGACCACCGCGTCGCGCAGCAAGACGTAAACCCGTATATTCATCTATGGTTCGACAGTCCCAAAGTTGAATATTCTTATGATTGACTTCATTGAGGAGTTCATCATATTCAATACGATGCTGTTGTACTGCCTGCTCATCAATAGCAACTAACTCTGCAACAGGTTTATATGGTTCAACTTCAGACGTGGTTGGTAAACCTGCACCTAACCAGCCATGAATACCACCATTAATCAAGCTGGTACGTGTGAAACCTAAGCAGTGTAAATTCCAAATCAAACGCCCTGCCCAAGCACCACCCTCGTCGTCATACACCACTACATGATGTTGCGGTGAAATATTTAATTTCTCAATCAAGGTTTTTAAACCATCAACATCTGGCAATACACCATTCGCTTGTTCATTCTGTGCAACTAAATATTTAGGTTGCAAATGAATGGCATGTGGAATGTGCAATTGCTCATAAACCGAAGCTCGGCTTAGATCGATCACTCGAATCAACTCATGACCCAAGTATGGTACAAGTTGTTCAGGTTCAATCAATAAACCTAATTTAAAATCTGTGTCAGTCATTGTTATGGTGTCTTATGATTACAGCATTACATCAAATTTTAGCATAGCTCACTTTTTATCTTTGTCTGATTTTTCATATTCATTTAGCAGAAAACAAGATATAGGAAAAAACCCAACGATTTTAGATTTAAAGCATAAAATTTGCTGACAATTGCGAAAGTTAAGCCATATAAACCTGTCGAAAAAACTTACTGGTGCAGAGGCGGCATCCATGCCGCCTCTGTGGCTGCCTTGCGCTGCTTTCAAAGCGTTGCTTTGAAATTGCTGAGGATGTGCCAACAGTTCAACAAAAAATTGTTACTTTGGATCTTTCAAAAGTAAAGAGTACCTATTACAGATCTCTCATAACATTTGAGCGATTCCACAGCCGTACTAAATTTTGAGTATGAAAGAATAATTAGGCCTCTTCAATCTCAAACACCTGACGCAAATACGCCAAAAACGTTTCATTATCGCTCATGGTCTTGCCTGAACTATCAGAAATTTTTGCTACCGATTGCCCATTACATTCCACCAGTTTTAAAACAATATTAAGCGGTGTCTGTCCCATGTCATTGGTGAGATTAGTTCCAATACCAAAACTAACCTGAAAGCGATCTTTAAAATATTGGTGCAATAACCATGCTTTCTCTAAATTTAAACCATCACTAAAAGTTAACATTTTGGTCTTGGTATCTATTTTTAATTTGCGATAGTGCGCAAAGGCTTTATCACCCCATTCATAAGGATCACCACTATCATGGCGCAAACCATCAAATAATTTAGCAAAATACAGATCAAAATCTCGCAGGAAAGCATCCATCCCAACCACATCGGTCAAAGCGATACCCAAATCCCCTCGATACTCTTGTACCCACGCTTCTAAAGCCGCTTTTTGGAAATTACGTAACCGAACATCCAATGCCTGAAAAGCCTGTAAAAACTCATGTGCCATGGTTCCAATCGGGCTAATGCCTAATTCTTTCGCTAACAGCACATTGCTGGTGCCACGAAAAACTTTGGGTGCAGCTGAGTGAAAGGCTTGAACTACATGTTTTTGCCATTCAAAACTATAACGTCGTCGTGTTCCAAAATCTGAGACTAAGAATGGAGGATCACTTTCTTGCTGTTGCTGAGCATAATCTTGTAGTTGAACCAGCTTCTGCTGTAAACGGCGCTCGCCTTCTACAAAAACGTCATCATTACGGATGCGTTGGAAATACAGCTCATTGACGATAGCTAAAACGAAAATCTCAAACATCATGGCTTGTACCATTGGACCTTCGATTCGAATATCGAGCCGACCTGCCTCATCCATACTGGCTTGGATAAAACGACGTTTAAGTTGAAATAACTCTAAGTAATCAACAAAATCACTTTTAATAAAACGCAAGGAACGTAAATACTGTAACTCATCATCGGTGAAGCGCAGCTCACACAACAAATCAAGTTGATAGTTCAAATCATCCAAAATCTCAACTAGCGGATAAACCGTGTCATCTAAATTGCGGCAACGAAATAAATAAACACTGTGAGTTTGCGGAAACTGATGTAGCACGACTTGCAACATCGTGAATTTATACAAGTCCGTGTCGAGTAAAGATCGAATAATGGCAGGCATAAAGGATGGTTTTAACCAATTTTTATTAGATATCTGTTGTTATACAACCAAACGCTGGAGATTGAATAGTAGACTTTTGCTGCACGACTCATTTTTATCCTTTTGCTCTGCTAAAATTGCGCATCTCCTATCATCCAATTTTTAAAGTTATGCGTGCATTAATTCAGCGAGTTCTTGAAGCAAAAGTGGTTGTGGACGGACAAACGACGGGCGAGATTGAAAAAGGCTTATTGGTTTTTCTAGGCTTAGGGAAAGACGATACTTTAGAAAAGGGTCAGAAACTGATAGATAAGATTCTCAAATATCGAATCTTTGACGATGAAAATGGCAAGATGGGGTGGAATGTGAGTCAAGCCAGTGGCGGTATTTTATTGGTATCTCAATTTACCCTCATGGCACAAACTCAAAAAGGGTTACGACCAGACTTTGGACCTGCGATGCCACCTTCAGATGCCAAAGCACTCTACGAGCAATTGGTTGAATACGCACAACAGCAATTTGAAAATGTACAAACAGGTATTTTTGCTGCGGATATGAAAGTACATTTGGTGAATGATGGACCTGTGACTTTTAACCTAGAGATTGAATAACTTTAGGCAATAAAAAAACTCCCATCTAGGGAGTTTTTCTCAGGCTTGTTATTTACCTGTTTTTTCTTTAATAAACGCACGTGCTTGGCGAATTTTTTCTTTTACAGGTTTTGGTACTTTAGGTGGAATCAATTTCGCTGCTTGGTTGAACCAAACCAATAAGCTAAAGTCACCTTCCATTTTAATGCTACCGTCTTGCATACCTGTCATGAATGCTGTTGGGTCGCCTTTTACTAAAGTTTTTACGCCTTGCTCACTTGAAGCAAATTGCAAAATGAAATCCGCTTTTTCAGGATTGCCCGCAACTGTATCGATCTTACCGTGATTGACAATAATCTGACGCGCCATACCCAAATCTGTACCAATTTGAATACGAAATTCACGATCATGAACTAACTCAATAAACTTAGGGCTAGTACGTGCCAATTGCTTCATACGCAACGCCAAACCTGCCACCAACAAATCCAGTGGATCTGTACTTACATCAACGATAGGTAACTTAACCACAGGTAGAGAAGAAAGCTTCATGACAATTATGCCCACAGTATAATGATGAAAATTAAGACAACCCGTATCCTAGCACAATTGTGAAGAACTCTGTAAAAGCTTTGTTTCAGAAAGTGAATGTAAAAAAGGCGTGCTGAGCACGCCTTTGATGTGATTAGAATTATTATGTATTTATCGACTAGAACATTGTTGTTGGTCATCCTTATAAACAGGCGTGTGTTCAATATACTGGCGATTTGCCAGTTGTTTTTGTGCTTGTTTGTCTTCACGTAAAAGAATAAATGTCACCGTCACCATCGCAAGGCTGAGCGCTGTCAGATAACTGTAAGCGACAGACATTTCGAACATGGTTTGCACACCAAAGCGTACCACTTCGAGCAGTCCCCAACTAATCATACCCGCCAACATAAAACCTAACCAACGACGATAAGGAGAGAAGAAAACAGCAATAACTGCGACAGCGATCAAGCCAAATCCAACCCACATGGTGAAATTCGCTGCTTCCATAGAAACCTCCGTCTTTAAAAGGATGTCTGAATCAACGTTCAGACCTTATATTGTTCTGTAATCTCTAACAGTACTTCGTGTTGCATTAACGTCTTTATGCATTATGGAGCGTTTTTTTTAGAAAAAAAGAGCTTAAAATTAACGATACGACACAAGATGTCGCAATATGCTTTTGTAATTACATTTTTTAAAAATCAAAATTCTGAAATTTCTATATAGCATCAATTACTGAGTGTCATTACAAAAAAATACGCTTAATTTTGACCTCAAAAAAACTTTTTTCTGAATTTTTTAATTGTAGGTTTTCTATACATTTAGACATAAATATGACGAAGTGATGACAGCCAATAAAATCAATAAAGCCACATGATCTGTGGCTTTATTTGATGGCTCAGATCTACATTTATCTATGCTCGATTGAGGTCTTTATCATGCATACCTAAAAGATAAAGCACGCCATCTAAACCCACACTCGAAATTGCCTGATTGGCATTTTGACGAACTAGAGGTTTCGCACGGAATGCCACACCTAGCCCAGCGATTGAAAGCATTGGTAAATCATTTGCGCCATCTCCGACAGCCATCGCCTGCTCTAGTGAGATACCCATTTTATCAGCCAACTGGCGTAACAGCTCTGCCTTACGCGGACCATCAACAATCGCACCTTTCACTTCACCAGTGACAATCCCATCTTGCACATCCAAAATATTGGCATGCACTTCATCAATGCCAAGTTTAGCTTGTAAATACTCTGCGAAATATTGGAAGCCACCTGAAAGAATTGCTGTCTTATAACCTAAGGCTTTCAACGTTGAAATTAAGCGCTCTGCACCTTCTGTCACAGTTAAACGCTCAGCAATTTTAGGCAGAACAGATGCATCTAAGCCTTTTAACAACGCAACACGTGCACGGAAACTTTGTTGGAAATCAAGCTCACCTTGCATTGCACGTTCTGTAATTTCTGCAACTTGCTCACCTACACCCGCTTCTAATGCAAGCTCATCAATCACTTCTTGCTCAATCAATGTAGAGTCCATATCAAAGCAAACCAAGCGACGATTACGGCGATAAGCATTATCTTCTTGTACGGCAACGTCGATGTTTAACTCACCTGATAAACTCAAACAAGCAGCACGCATTGCTTGTGCATCCAGCATTTGTCCACTTAATCCGAACTGAACGCAAGCGCGTCGTGGGAACTGACTTTCTTCTTCTAGTTCTAAACGTCCTGATAAACGTGTTACCGTTTCTATGTTAAACCCTTGACCCGAAACAATTTGAGTCACAGCTTGCAAATGTGCAGCGGTCAGTTCAGGTGCAAGAGCCGTCACGATATAGCGTGTACGTCCGCCCTCACTCACCCATTGGTCATATTCTGCGTTGCTGATTGGTTTAAATCGCACAGTTAAGCCAATATCATGTGCTAAAATCAGAATCTCTTTCATTGCTAATGCTGTTGCAGTCTCGTTATCTGATGCAACAACGATCCCAAGGGTCAGTTGATTGTGAATAACCGCCTGACCGACATCGAGTATTTGCAAAGAATGTACGGAGAGTACCTGCATTAATCGAGTAAACTGATTCGGTTGATCTGGTCCTAAAAAGGATATAAGAATGATTTCTCGCATGAATTGACTCGTGTTAGAGCGACAACTATTGTAAGAATCATAACATAACCCATGAATCTATTTGCCTTGGAAGTTTAACTTGAATGCGCCTCGCCAAGGGCTATTTGCTAGCCTACTGATCGTTAGTTTTGCCTTGCATACCTTTTTATTGGTGATTGCAACGACTCATCAACTCAATGAAAACCGCGCCAGCCAAGGACAACTGATGACCAGTCAGTTAGTGGCAGATACTCTTTCTGAAATGGAACCCGCCAATACTGTTTCTTTAGCATTGGTTGCTAATCGCTATGCGACCAATCCAAGTGTTGCCTCAATCCGTATTTTGGATGCCAACAAACAAGTGTTAGCAACTAGCGGTATGGCTAAAACTCGTCAAGGCGAAGTATTTGTCCGTGATGCTTTACAGAATGAAAAGAAAGTGGGAACAGTCGAAATAACGCTGATACAACCAAGTATTGGTGAAATTTTGCGTACACAGTGGTTGGCGATTCTATTGTCTCTCTTGATTCATGGATTAATTTGGTTAGGCTACCGTGCTATTGCACGCCCAACGCGAACCGAATATCTTGCTCGTATCAATCAAGAAAATCATCTCAAGCATGAAATTCAACGTTTAACTCAAGCTTTGGCATTAGAAAAACTAAATACCGTTACTTTGGTCGCTCAAGCACAACAACAAGCAAAAGTACAACCCAAAACGCGAGTTGAAAAAGTCAGTACTGAAACACCTCAAGTTGATCAGCATACATTGGCGCTTAACATCCAGTTTTATGATCCAAAACAACTTTTAAATAGTGTTAACCAATCCGTTTCATTGCCTTACTTTAAGCTATGTCAGTTATTTTTGGATAAAAGTATCGATCTATGTGCTAAACATTATCAAATTGATCCATCTAAAATTTGTGTTGAACAAGAGTTTAATGCTGAAGGGGCAACCTTAAGTACTCAGTCAGATCAAACACATGCTTTAGAATGTATTATGATGATTGGTGCTGTTTTCCAACTGCTCGCAGAAGTACTGTATAAACGTTATCGCGAAGACAAACGCTTTGCCTTGCAAACGCGTGGTTCTGTTGCTAGCCCTGTAGATGCCATGCAGCTCGACGCAATTGAAGCTTCGAAACGCCTAACTCAACATTTACATGCAAAAGAAGCTGCCTTGCATTTGAATCACGAGCAATTAAAAGCGATTCAACATAGCTATGAATTAGTTGCAATGCCAAACCCAAGTAATATCATGACACGTCATGCATTTATGATTAATGGTATGAATGAGCAGTGTGCAACTATAGCTCAAAATCTGCGCACTGAAATTTTAATGGGTAAAAAGGCAAAAGTATCATCTGAATCATCCAGCCTTTCGTAATTCACCTCGATAAAATATCCCCATTTTTTAAGTATAGAATGGGGTTTATTATTTGAATAACGATAAAGTTCATTCCATCAAAAAGTGCTTGATTTGCATAAAACATCAACACACTCAAACTATATTCTTAAATCGATTCAGCGCAGCTTGAGTTAAAAAATTATTGCAAAGCAATGAAATTTTTAGAAAAAACAAAATATTATATTCTGAATCAAAACCAAATATTTAGATCAATAAAAGCGTTTACTCAGCATGATGTATAAATTCGTCACGTGCGATAAGAAGCACAGGCGAAAAGTTTTAAAATGCGGTAAACTATGCCAAATTTATCGAATACTAATGCCTTAAAAGGCTGCTTAAAAGGTGAAAGCGAATGCCGCTGAGTCGTGTTGAAGAACTTGTCGCAGATATTCGTGCAGGCAAAATGGTTATCCTCATGGATGACGAAGATCGAGAAAATGAAGGTGACTTAGTCATCGCTGCTACCCATGTTCGTCCTGAAGACATTAACTTCATGATTACACATGCACGTGGTTTGGTCTGTCTGACATTAAGCCGCGAACGTTGTAAGCAACTCAACCTTCCGCTTATGGTTGATCAAAACGGCGCTCAACATGCCACGAACTTCACCCTTTCAATCGAAGCAGCTGAAGGCATCAGCACAGGTATCTCAGCAGCAGAGCGTGCACATACCATTCGCACAGCTGTAGCTGCCCACGCGAAACCAAGCGATATTGTTCAACCTGGTCATATTTTTCCATTAATGGCTCAACCAGGTGGTGTCTTACATCGCGCAGGTCATACCGAAGCTGGATGTGACTTAACACGCTTAGCAGGTTTAGAGCCTGCTTCAGTGATCTGTGAAATTATCAATGAAGATGGCACTATGGCGCGCCGTCCTGATTTAGAAGTATTTGCAGAAAAACATGGTCTCAAGATTGGTACGATTGCGGATTTAATTCACTACCGTATGACCAATGAGCAAACTGTTGAACGCTTATCTCAAGAAACCATTCAAACTGAATACGGGACTTTTGATCTTTATAAATACCGTGAAATCGGTAACCCAGACATTCATTTAGCTTTGGTAAAAGGTGAGCCGAAAGAAGGCGTGACCACTGTTCGTGTTCATGGATTCAATCCTGTTCGTGATCTTTTAAAGCTCAATAAAGCTGATGGTTCTCCAGCATGGAATCTTGATCTTGCAATGAAAACGATTGCTGCAAGTGACCGTGGTGTATTGGTTTGGATTGGACAAGATCACTTGGAAGATTTAGGTCATGCCATTCATCATTTGAACCAACCAAAGCCACTGAAATCAAATGCAGCTCTATCGCAGCAATATCAAACAATTGGTGTCGGTGCACAAATTTTACGTGATCTTGGTGTTGAGAAAATGAAGTTGTTGAGTTCTCCGCTTCGTTTCAATGCTTTATCAGGATTTCATTTAGAGGTGGTGGAATACATCACTGCCGATCAAATCACAGCAAAATAATCGAGGTTGCTATGGCAATTCGCCGAATTGAAGGTTTATTACATCTCGCAAGCGAAGGTCGTTATGCGATCTTAGTTGGTCGTTTCAACAGCTTCGTTGTAGAACATTTACTTGAAGGTGCGATCGACACATTAAAACGTCACGGCGTTGCAGAAGATGCGATCACCGTGATTCATGCACCAGGTGCATGGGAGCTGCCGATCGTTGCGAAGAAATTAGCGGCTTCAAACAAATTTGATGCCATCATTGCTTTAGGTGCAGTAATTCGTGGTAGCACACCTCACTTTGACTTCGTTGCTGGTGAATGTGCTAAAGGTCTAGGTGTTGTAGCACTTGAAAGCACAATGCCTGTGATCAACGGTGTTTTAACTACCGATAGCATCGAACAAGCGATTGAACGTTCAGGTACGAAAGCAGGTAATAAAGGTAGCGAAGCTGCACTTACTGCTATCGAAATGGTTAACTTATTAAAGGCAATTTAAAGCATGTCGCAAACACTTCAGGCCGCTTATGCAGCGAAACGCAAAGCACGTCGTTTTGCTGTACAAGGGATTTATGAATGGCAAATGAGTCAAAATCCTGTTCATGAAATTGAAGCACGTACACGTGTTGAAAATGCCATGCACAAGGTTGACCTCAACTACTACCATGAATTACTCACTCAAGTGGTTGCTCAACATGAAGCTTTAGATGAGTTACTCATTCCTGTACTTGACCGTGAGCTATCTGCACTTGATGGTGTAGAACTTGCAACCTTACGATTGGGCGCTTATGAATTACGAGATCACCTCGAAGTTCCTTATCGCGTTGTACTTGATGAAGCAATTGAGCTAGCAAAACACTTTGGTGGTGCAGACAGTCATAAATACATCAATGGTGTATTAGATCGTCTTTCTTCAAAGCTTCGTGAAGCTGAAAAACAACAAGCGAAATAATAGGCTTGATGTTTCATGGCTGAGTTTTCAATTATTGACCGTTACTTTAAACGAGCATCTCATCAGGATGTCAGTTTAGGCATTGGTGATGACTCAGCCATCCTCACCCCTCCTTCCTCGCAACAACTCGTTATTTGCACAGACACTCTAGTCGCTGGTCGCCATTTCCCTTTAGACACCTCAGCTCATGCTGTGGGTTGGAAAAGTGTAGCCGTGAATTTATCAGATATCGCGGCAATGGGAGCTCAACCACACAGCATCTTACTTGCACTCAGTTTACCAAGTGTAGATGAGGCATGGTTGGCTGAATTCAGTCGAGGACTCTTTGAATGTTGTGACCAATTCAATGTTGCATTAATCGGTGGAGATACAACACAAAGCTCCCAATTAACGATTACAGTGACAGCGCTAGGTTGGATCGAACAAGGGCAAGCAATTACGCGAGCTGGTGCGCAAGTCGGTGACTATATATGCGTGAGTGGGCAAGTTGGTGATGCTGCGTATGGACTGCACCATTTAGGTCATGCACTACAACAACGTTTAGATTATCCAACACCACGTTGTCAGTTAGGTCAGCGACTGAAAGGTCGAGCGACCAGTATGATCGATGTCTCAGATGGTTTAGCACAAGACTTAGGGCATATTCTGGAAGCCTCTGGCGTGGGTGCGACTTTATTTTTAGATCGTTTGCCAATAGATTCAGCGCTAAAAGCATTAGATCAACAACAAGCTTGGCAATATGCGCTCGCTGGTGGGGATGACTACGAATTATGCTTTACAATATCACCGCAAAAATTCGAAGAACTATCGCGACATCAATCTGATGTACCGTTTACAATAATCGGCGAAATTACCCAACAAACTGGATTGTTATTTAAGTATATGGGCGAAGTTTACCCATTACATGTTCATGGATATCAACACTTTGCATAAACCCCCTATTCACTTTAGCCAAATGACTTGGTTTGACCGCTTTATTGTGTTCTGCGGTGTAGGATTTGGCTCTGGTCTCAGTCCCAAAGCCCCTGGTACTTTTGGGTCAGCATTTGCTCTTCTTTTCGTCCCCCTGTGGCTAATACTTGGCTTCAATGCCAGTGTTTTTGCAATCCTACTTATGTCGATTGCAGGCATTTATATTTGTGGCCACACTGCCAAAGTGATTAATGTTCATGATGATGGTCGTATCGTTTGGGATGAATTTGCTGGACAATCGATTACCTTTTTACCTCTGCTTTACTTACAGCAAATGAATTGGTTATGGGTCATTGCAGGTTTTGTCTTATTCCGTATCTTCGACATCTGGAAACCATTTCCAATTAATTGGGCTGACCAAAAAGTTTCTGGCGGCTTTGGTATTATGCTTGATGACCTGATTGCAGGACTTTGGGCTGCATTATGTATTTTTCTTATTCAATTTTATTTTTTGACCTAACACATTAATATTAGGGTTAATTATGTCAACAACCGTCATTATTCTAGCTGCAGGGAAAGGAACGCGAATGCGTTCAAAGCTTCCTAAAGTATTACAACCACTTGCAGGTCGTCCACTTTTGGGACACGTCATTGAAACCGCAAAAAAACTCAACGCCCAAAATATTATTACCATTTATGGGCATGGCGGTGAACTTGTTAAACAAAGCTTTGCACAAGAACAGATTGAATGGGTTGAACAAGCTGAGCAATTAGGTACTGGTCATGCTGTACAGATGACATTACCAGTTTTACCGCAAGATGGTATCTCACTCATTTTATATGGTGATGTGCCTTTAGTTCGACTCAGTACTCTTGAACAATTACTAGAAGCATCTAGCCAGTCTGGTATTGGGATGATCACACTCGATGTCGAAAATCCAACGGGCTATGGTCGTATCGTTCGTCAGGTAGGAAAAGTTCAAGCCATTGTTGAGCATAAAGATGCCAATGAAGAACAACGTCAGATCCAAGAGATCAATACGGGGATCTACTGCGTTAGCAATGCAAAATTACACCAATGGCTACCAAAGCTGTCGAATAACAACGCACAAGGTGAATATTATCTTACCGATATCGTAGCGATGGCGGTTGCAGATGGTCTAGAAATCGCTTCCATTCAACCTGAACTGGCATTTGAAGTTGAAGGCGTAAATGATCGTCTACAACTCGCTACGTTGGAACGTCAATTTCAACAACAACAAGCCAAAGAATTAATGCAACAAGGCGTTCACTTAATTGATCCAAATCGTTTTGATCTACGTGGCACATTAAAATGTGGGCAAGATGTTCAAATCGATGTGAATGTTATTATTGAAGGTCACTGTGAGCTCGGTGATAACGTACAACTTGGTGCAGGCTGTATCTTAAAGAACACGCGTATCGCAGCAGGCACTAAAGTTCAGGCTTATAGTATTTTTGAAAATGCCGTAGTAGGCGAAAATACTCAAATTGGTCCTTTTGCTCGTTTACGTCCAGGCGCAAATCTTGCAAATGATGTGCATATCGGTAACTTCGTAGAAGTTAAAAATTCTAATATTGGTGTAGGTTCTAAAGCCAATCATTTCACTTATCTTGGTGATGCTGATATTGGTGCGGATTGTAATATCGGTGCAGGTACGATTACTTGTAACTATGATGGCGCAAATAAGCATAGAACTATTATTGAAGATCATGTATTTATTGGCACCAATAATTCACTGGTTGCTCCGATCAAAATCGGTACTGGTGCTACAACTGGCGCTGGTTCAACCTTAACACGAGATGTTGCTGACCATAGTTTGGCTGTCGAACGATCTAAACAGTTTGAAAAAGCAAATTATCAACGTCCCCAAAAGCTGAAAAAATAAGAGGATAAAATTATGTGTGGTATTGTTGGAGGCGTTGCTGAACGTTGCGTAACTGATATTTTGATCGAAGGACTTAAGCGTCTTGAGTATCGTGGTTACGACTCTGCTGGTTTAGCATTACTCAATAATCAAAAAATTCTACGTGAGCGTCGCGTAGGGAAAGTTGCCAATCTTGCCGAAGCTGTTTCAGAACAACATTTAACGGGTAATATCGGAATTGCACACACACGTTGGGCAACTCATGGTAAACCAACTGAAAATAATGCACATCCACACGTTTCTGGAAATGTCGCTGTCGTACATAACGGTATTATTGAAAATTACCAAGAATTAAAAGACGATCTACAAGCCTTAGGTTATGTATTCACCTCTCAAACAGATACCGAAGTTGTTGCTCATCTCGTACATGACGCATTAAAACATACTGATAGCTTACTTGAAGCCGTACAAAAAGTTATTCCACAACTGAAAGGTGCTTACGCTCTTGGAATTATTCATACTGAACATCCAGATGAATTAATCACTGTTCGTGAAGGTTCTCCTCTCGTGATTGGTGTGGGTATCGGTGAAAACTTTATCAGTTCAGATCAATTGGCTCTTCTTCCAGTCACGAATCGCTTTGTTTATCTAGAAGAAGGAGATATTGCTCGCTTAACTCGTACGAGCATTGAAGTTTTTGCGCAAGGTGAAGCTGTTCAACGCCCAGTGAAAGAACTGGATGCTACGGTTAGCAACGCATCTAAAGGTGAATATAAGCACTTCATGCTCAAAGAAATTTATGAGCAGCCAGAAGCGATCCAGCAAACCATTTCACAAGCCTTAAATGGCAATTATTTGCGTGAAGATTTTCTTCAATATGCCAATGCTGATTTTGCTAAAATCCAACAGGTACAAATTATTGCCTGTGGAACCAGCTATCACGCAGGTATGATTGCAAAATATTGGTTTGAACAATTAATCGGCGTACCTTGCCAAGTCGAAATTGCCAGCGAGTTCCGCTATCGTACGCCTGTCATTGTGGCAAATACGCTGTATATCTGTATTTCTCAATCTGGTGAAACGGCAGATACCCTAGCAGCCTTACGTGAAACCCAAAAACGCGCTAAAGCCAACTCGATTGACATTAGCACGATGACGATTTGTAACGTTGCGACATCATCGATGGTTCGCGAAACAGATCATCATTTACTCACCCTTGCTGGCCCTGAAATTGGTGTTGCTTCAACCAAAGCATTTACCACGCAACTTGCTGCATTAATGTTACTGATTCTAAAAATCGGTCAAGTGAAGCAACGTCTCTCTGATGCCCAGTTAACAGAAATTACTGAAGCTTTATGGCATTGCCCGAAAGTAATTCTAGATACTTTGCAGCACAATACTTCGATTCTTCGTTTGTCTGCGTTATTTGTAGAAAAGAACCACTGTTTATTCCTTGGTCGTGGAACACACTTCCCAATCGCACTAGAAGGTGCTTTGAAGCTCAAAGAAATTTCATATATTCATGCTGAAGGTTATGCGGCAGGTGAACTCAAACATGGTCCATTGGCATTAGTTGACAATGAAATGCCTGTGGTGATTTTGGCACCAAATGATGACATGCTCGATAAATTAAAATCGAATATGGAAGAAGTACAAGCGCGTGGCGGCGAGCTTTTTGTTTTTGCTGATGAAAATAGCGGAATCCAAGAAAAAGATCGCCAACACGTGGTTCATATCCCAGCAGTCAATGAATGGTTAGCACCTATTGTTTACAGTATCCCTGTACAGCTTCTGTCATATCATGTCGCTGTATTGCGTGGTACTGATGTGGATCAGCCACGTAACCTTGCAAAAAGTGTAACGGTCGAATAATAAAAAAATGGAAGAAAGGTTCGCCTGTATGAGAGCAATAAAGTATCATCCTAAGTAATATAGTTTCATCTTAGGTAATAAAGTATCATCTCATATTGATCAAATAACAATCGCCTGCTATTCTTAAATTAATGAGAGTAGCAGGCGATTTGCTATGGCGACTGAAAAACAACAAGACAATTGGATAAAAGAAGGTCGTGGTCAAGGCTACCTAAAGAACTATAAACCTTGGGTAACTGTGCGTGATTTTGGCTCAAAAGGTCGCTCACATCGTGTATATGGACATACAACCAAACGTACACATCATTTATTGTCTGATTTAGAACTTGCAACCTTTCTACTTTTAGACTGGAATCCATCAGTTACTGATATTCGGGAACAGTTTCCTTTACCGCTTCAAGCCACAACTCAAATTGCAGAACAAGCTCAAATTACTCATCCTAGAGTTCGTAATGCCCTACAAATTATGAGTTCAGATTTTTATGTAGATCGTAAAGATTTCAGGCAACCCAATTTTGCTCTGCAAACAAAATACGTAGCAGATTTAGAAGATATTAGAACCATTGAAAAACTTGAGTTGGAACGAAGATATTGGGAAAGTACAAAGACACCTTGGTACATCCTGACAGAAAAAGATATTCCTGCGACTGTACTTCACAATATCAAATGGCTCTATCCTGCTATGAGGGAATCTTCTCTTCCTGTTTATGAAAAGCTCGATGACTATATGCAGAAATTTGCTCAATATCCTCATCTCACATTAATTGAGTTAAGTAAAAAAGTAGATCAGGCATATGATTTAGAACTGGGTTCATCTTTATCAGAAATTCGGGAGCTTCTTGCTCAACGTTATTTTATTTTTGATATAACCAAAGACTATAAAAAGCTTAAATTATCTGAAATTACATTAGGTGATATTGAAGTGTGGGAGGACATTCGCCATGTTTCGAATCAATGATGTTTATAAACTGCACGATACATCTTTTCGTATCCTTAAAATGACACTTTATCACATCGTATGGATTGATATTGATAGTCAGAGTGCTAACCCCTTTCTTATCGAAAAAAATGAGTTAACTAAATCTATAGAAGCAAACGAAGCTGAATGGATTGAAGACCCCTTTGCAGATATCGCATTGCTAAAAGTTGTTGAGGGTAGTATCCAGCAGCAAAAGCGTGATGCTGGAATGGCGTTAATCAGACCGCTCATTACACATGATCAATTTTTTGATCCATCTATTCGCTTTGATCTTGTTAAACGTATATTGGAGCAGCAGAAATCTACTCACCAGACGATTTACAGGCTTGCCCGCAGGTATTGGCAACGAGGGCAAATACCTAATGCACTTATTCCAAGTTATCAAAATTCTGGTGCCAAAGGTAGTAAACGAATTGCCAAAGATAAAAAGCTGGGACGCCCCAGAAAATCTATGCCAGGTACAGGGGCACTTATTGATGTAAATATTGAGCGATTATTTAGAATTAATATCAATAAGTATATGTTAACCAAGAATAAACATTCTTTAGGTTATGCCTATCGTAAGTTCTATACGATGTATCATTCATTATTTCCTGATGTGCCAGATACTGAAATTCCATCAATATGGCAGTTTAAACATTTTTATGAACGTGAATTTCCTAAAGTTACCCAGCTTACTGCCCGTAGCAATCCTATTCTCTATAACAAGGACATTCGGGCACTTCACTCAACAGTGAATACCCAAGTCTTAGGGCCAGGATCACGTTATGAGATTGATGCAACGATTGCAGATATTTATCTTGTTTCAGATTCTGATCGTGCCTGTATTGTGGGAAGACCAACGATTTACTTTGTTGTTGACGTATTTAGCAGAATAGTAGTCGGTTTTTATATTGGTTTTGAGAATGCTTCATATGTAACCGCAATGCAGGCTCTACAAGTCGCTATGACCGATAAAGTTGAGTTATGCAAACAATATGGTTATGAAATTACCAGTGAAGAGTGGCCTTGTATTGGATTGCCTGATGCGATTTTAGCGGATCGTGGAGAATTATTAGGTCATCAGATTGAGGCCCTCGAACATAGTTTTTCAATTCGGATTGAAAATACTGCGCCATATCGTGGGGATTTAAAGCCTATTGTAGAACGTTATTTCAGAACTGCTCAGGCAAAATTTAAACCTTTTGCTCAGGGTGTGGTACAACCCTTTAAAGAAAAAAAACGAGGTGGCTCAGATTATCGTCTAGATGCTACTTTAACAATTCATGATTTTAAGCAGATTATTATTGGTTCAATCCTCACCTACAACCTGACCCACCAATTAAAAAAGTATGATCGTGATCTTGATATGCCAACGGATTTACCTTTAGTTCCGATTCATCTCTGGAACTGGGGTATACAAAACCGAGTGGGCAGATTAAAACAGGTTTCCGAAAAGGCATTACGTGTTGCACTGCTTCCTAAAACCAAAGCAACCTTATCTGATCTTGGGCTCAAAGTTTTTGGTGTATTCTATTATTGTGCTGAGATTAATCAGCAAGGTTGGATGCACCGTAAAAAATCAATCTCAAGACCAGATACTTTACAAGTTGCGTATGACCCGAGTAATGCCGAAATAATTTATGTTTTTTATCAAGATGATAGTCTTCACTATTGGGAAGCCGCACTTGCACCAAGATCAAGAGAATTTGTTGGTTGTAGTTTCTGGGAAGTTTGGCAGGTTCAACAGGAACAGAAGCAAACCCAAGCTATTCAAGAACTGGAAACCAATAAATCTAAAGCTGCTCTGGAAGAACATATAGAGTCTATTATTGCTCAGGCCAATGCTCAAAAACCAAAGACAGCATCAAGCAGAAAACAACGTGTTACAGGCATTAGGGAAAACCGTCAGCGGGAAAAGAATCATGAACGTTTGGCGGGGAAAGCAGATCATCTGAAAAATCCACTTCCTGAACAACCAACTGAAAAAGTCTCTGAATCAACAAATAACATTATTCAGATGCCTAAGCCCAAACAGAAGCTGGAACATGATGAGGATTACCAACTTACTTTTGGTATTTATCAGGACTTGCTGGAAGATATTGATCACTCAGATGATGATTAATACATCCAGCTCTACTCTAGGATATGTTTATGACAAATCAAAATGATTATGCAGTATATACACCTAGCCCAGTTTCAGATTATCAGGGAAATCCTTTTATCGAGGCTTTGCCACCCATTTTTGAGGCACAGGACACGATTCAAGCGATAAAAGGTTCAATCGAATTTAAACAATCTGATCGGCAGTTACCGAATAATACTCGTGCCCATATTATTTCACAGTTATTTAATAACTTTTTTCATCCTATCCGCAGACACTTAGAATTAGAGCAGAAAATCTCCATCATGCTGAGAAAAGGCTATGTGGGGAGGAATATTGTGACTGGCGACTTTAATCGAATTCTAAACCGTAGTCATCAAATCGCTTTATCCAATAATTTTGAACCAACACCCTCTAATGATGTACGTTCTACCGCACAGAGCCTTACTTTTATTGGTTTTTCTGGCAGCGGAAAAACCACAACACTAAACCGAATCTTAAAAAACTATAAACAAAAGATTTACCACCCTGAGCATAACTTCACCCAACTTGTCTATTTAAAAATCGACTGCCCTTATAATGGTTCACTTAAGTCTTTATATTTAAATTTCTTTAGTGCCGTAGATCGTGCATTGGGAACAACTTACGAAAAACAATACACGCAGAAACGCCATAATGAACAAAAGCTATTACAGCTTATGGGGCATATTGCCCATCTTCATGCCATTGGCTTATTAGTCATTGATGAAATTCAACACTTGTTGGCAAATCGATCCAAAAATTCGGATGAGATGCTCAATTTCTTTGTTACCTTAGTCAATATTTATAGTCTCCCCATCGTCATGGTCGGGACACCTAAAGCAATTCAAATATTTGAGCGGGATCTCCGTTCATCACGTAGAGCGGTAGGTTTGGGTTCAATTCATTGGGAACCAATGAAAAATGAGCCTGCAATCACTACACCAGATGGAAAAGTCAGAAAATCCGAATGGATGACATTTACTGATTCGCTCTGGAAGTATCAATGGTTGAGAAAATCAGACCCTGCATTGTCTGAAGAATTACGCCAATGCTGGTTTGATCTGAGTCAGGGTATTCTGGACATTGTAGTTAAACTATTTGTTCTGGCACAGATACGAGCAATTGAATCGGGTTTGGAACGCATTACGGTTAAACTACTTAAAACCACATTTCAGGAAGATTTTAAACCGATTCATAAAATTATAGATGTTTTACGCTCTGGTGATGCAAGACGAATTGCAGAATATTCCGACTTGATTACGCCTGAAGTAGATCGACAATTATTAAAACTGATCTCCCGAATTGAAGAAAGTAGCCTAGATCAAAATGACCAACTGGCAGAATATCGGGGTCATACTGAATCCATACGTTTGCATAATTTATTGCTTGAGCTTGGTTATGATTCCCAGCTTTTAATTCCCCTTGTTAAAAAAGTATTTAAAGAACACCCAAATCGAAAATTAACTGAGCTACTCCCTATTATTATGCGTTGGTTAAATCAGGATGTTACGCAAGACTCCAGTTCATCGTCATCAAAACCGAAATTATCACAAGCTAAAAGTACCAAACCTGATCAATGGCAAACCTTGGATACGGTAGACTTACGTTTCCAATTCTCACAAAAAGAAAGTGAACATAGCTTTTATGAGCATTTAAAGGCTCAAACCAATATCGTTTTTGATATTGATCACTGGCTCAAACAGGTCAGTTAGCCATGCTAAACTTTCCCATGCCGTACCAACACGAGCTGATTTACAGTACTGTGGCTCGGGCAGGGACTCGTTTGGCTTTGGATAGTCCTAAACAATTACTAGATGAAGTCTTTAAAAATCGTAAGGTGATTGCAACGGTAGATTTGCCTTGTCACCTAAACGCTATTATTCATCAGCTTTCGAATCATCAGTTTACCGTTGAGGATATCGCCTATCAGCATACGCTGTTTCCAATCTATGCACCTTTTGTCCCTGAAAAAAGACGGCAACAATGTTTAAAATGGATGGCTGATATTTCTCAAGGTTCGATTCATCTGGCTTTAGGCATTAATGCCTCACGTATCCCACCTATTCATAAATTACGTTATTGCCCACAATGTTTAGCAGAACAATTAGAGAAATATGGCGAATATTATTGGTTCCGCTTATGGCAAATACAAGGAGCTTGCTGTCTCCAACATGGTCAACTCATTGACTCAGAACTGGATTTAAGATCATTACATCGGCATGATTTTTTAGTTCCATCTCATCAATCATGTCCTAAAACAGAACAAACCATCACCAATCCTGACGATATTTTTATTACGTCCAAATTGTTAGAGTTATTGACCTTGCCTCCCTTTGAGTCACCCAGCTATGAACAATGGACGATGTTTTATTATGAACTGGCTCGGCAGAATGACTGTATTCGGGGGCAAAACCAAATCTTGCATGAGCGTATTCTAGAAAGAATAACGATCCGTTGGTCAAAGAAATTTTTAGAGCAGTATTGTTTAGCCGATTTAACTTCCGAGACCTCTTGGTTAAACAACATTTTTAGAAAACATCGAAAAAGCTTTAGTTATCTGGAACATATCATTGCCATTGAGGCTTTAATCAACAGAGAATGGCCTTTTGCTGAAATTCTCAACCAAGTCCGCTCTTTCCGTAAAATAAATCAAAATAATCATATGGATGTTCATAACAACCATATTACTGGTCTCACCATAAAAAACCGAGAAAATTGGCTGAGCTTGATCAAAAAAAATGGTGTAAAGCCTGCTCGGCTTTTAAATGCTGCTTTATATGCTTGGTTATACCGTAACGATAAACATTGGTTATTAGAGACCAATCAGGGTTTTCACCAAAAATATATCCCTCAAGGTACTAAAGTGGATTGGCATAGCCGTGATTTGTCCTTTGTAAAACAGTTGATTAAGCTCAACAATGATTTACTCTGGGATTTGGATAATCCTAGACGTTCAGCAAAATGGTGGATGAAACAAACCTCCCATGTATCAACCATTGAGAAAAATCTAGATATGCTACCTTTAACCAAGTTATTTTTAGAGAAATATAGTGAAGATATTGGGACATACCAGATTAGACGTTTAACTAAAACTTTCATTGAGATGAAAACAAAGGCAGAAGTTCTACCTCGTTGGAGAATTTTACGTAAGGCAGGTCTAAGTGATGAACGTATGGTTTCGGAAGCTGCTCGATTTCTGCTCAAAGTATTTTAAAAAGTTGGAACGAAACAAGAGTCCACCATTAAATAGCGTGGACTCTTTTTTTGTTATAGCTTATTTGGTGGCATCCAACCATGACGTTCTGCCAAAATTTGCCATTCAGGCTTCTTTTCACCAATCATATAGTTACAATATTGAATAAGATTTTGAACAATCTGATTATTCCATCGTTCTAAAGATATAGGGCCAGCCTTTCTAGCATAAGGATTTTCATATCTTTTTTGCAGATCATATGCAACATACCTAATCATTGTTGTCACGATTTCATCATCAGAAATGTAAGCGTCCGCTGAACACACCTTATGAATTCGTCCTATAAGCCTTAATTTAGTCCTCACTTAAAAACAAGTGAGGACTTAAATTTATGACTACAAATAACCAGACATCCATCGCATCTCTTGCGAAAAAACGAAGAACATACAGTGCTGAATTTAAACAGCAGATCGTTCAGGCGTGTAAAGCACCGGACGTTTCAATTGCTTCAGTCGCTTTGCAACATGGATTGAACACAAATCTTGTATCCAAATGGATTCGCTTAATTGATGGTAAGCCAGGGAATGATCGCTCACCACTACCGAATAAACCTGCATTTATTGCCTTATCTTGCTCTGCACCATTAGATCCTACTCCTACTGACATGTTAACGGTTCAAATTACTTTACCCCACTCAAAAGCAGAAATTGGCTTGAAATGGCAAGTATCAGAAATATCTGCTTTAGCAGAATTACTCAAGGCACTTGCAACATGATCCGCATTGATGAAATCTGGCTTTCTACCCAACCTCTGGATATGCGAGCAGGGATGGATACTATCATGGCTCAGGTGGTGAGAGCCTTTGGCTACATTAAACCGCATTGTGCTTACCTGTTCTGTAATAAACGTGGCCATCGCATGAAAGTGCTGGTACATGATGGACTGGGCATCTGGCTGTGTGCCCGGCGGCTGGAACAGGGAAAATTCCACTGGGCGCAGGTTCACCAGGGTGAAAGCATGGCGATCAGTCCGGAACAGTTACAGGCACTGATCCAGGGTTTACCTTGGCAGCGCATTGGACGACAGCAGGTGGTGACGATGCTCTAAACTAGGCTGGTCCATTCTGCTATTCTCCAAACGTTCTATTTCCTCTGCGTCATGACCTCAGGCATACTGCGGTCATGAATACGCTGCCAGACTTAAGCCAACTGACCCATGAACAACTGCTGGAATTTATTCGCAATCAGAAACCTGCTAAAGATCTCATTGTACATTCAGACAGAGGCAGCCAATATTGCAG
>NZ_JADKPY010000090.1:0-4625 GCF_015351505.1 Acinetobacter sp. SK-43 | reverse complement strand
GTAACAAACTTAAAAATCATTGTTAGTAAATTCAATGATTTTACACCATAAATGACTAAATCGAAGATCAAACCAAAGAGAGGAAAACTTTACTAAATTTATATTATCTGATCCAAACTCTTAATCAGCAGCCTCGACAAAACTTACTGCGGTTATGCCTAGACTATTTAATAATTCTGTAGTCATTCGACCATTAGTAGTTAATGCGTTATCAAATTGATAAGCGGTAATCGCTTTTCTTGTATTTTTACCCAGATCACCATCAACTTTTCCAGAATAATAACCAAGTCTTAGTAGAGACATTTGTACAAGTTTCACTTGTAGCACACGGGCTAATACAGGATCTTCAGTTGCTTCAGTATTAGCTGAAGCAGAGTTACCATAAAATGGATTAGATGTGGTATCTGTTTGCGTAGGAACATTACTATATGTTTTTACACTTATATTTGAACTTTTTCTCGCAGTTGAAGTAGTTCCAGCATATGAACTACTTGAACTTGGTGTGCGATATGTAGGTACAGAATAGCTTGGGATGCTTGAGTTTGAATAACCCGAATAACCTGAACCCGAATAATGACTCGAATGACTTGAGTGGCTACGGTGACTTGAATGACTTCGATGTGCAGCAAACATATTCTCGTACTCATAGTTGAGAGGACGAATTGATACAGGCTCTAAATTATCATAAGAATCAATAGTCACATTTGTCATGGCTTCTGTCTTGTTATGAATGATTGGAGCTGACACAGCAAAAAGAGCCAAAGATTTTATGAATTTACTCAATTTAACACCGCCCCAAAAAATAAATTAATTTATTAATATATATATTATGCAATCTAAGTATCTACAATATCAATAAGTTTTACTGGTGATAATGTAGATGGTGTCCATCCAGATTTATACCAACTAAATAGTCCACTACAATCAGCTTTAATCTCACAACTATTACATACCTCATCATATGTATTTTTCCAATCAGAGATACTTTTTGCTGCATATTGCCATAAGCTTCGAGGTAAACAGCATAATGGAATATTCATCAAAATTATTCGTGTTTTGGTAGTTAGCAATAAATCCACTGCCGCATTTAGTTGATCCCACCAGTCATTAATATCAACTTGGCTAAGTTCCTTATTCGCAAGTGCAAAACCAATAGGTTCACATCCAATCAGAGCGACCTCATTCACAAATGGAAGATTGGTTCGTATATAGGTACAAAGATCAATTAAGTTCTCCAATACAGGCTTAACTAAAACAATTCTTAATTGTATCGGTTGTTCGTAATGCTGGAGGACATATAGACCTTCTAGTGTTTCTTCAAAAGCCGAATGTTGTTGCACCACAAAATCATGTAAGAGATCCGCATGGCCATATAGTGGGACAAGCCAATTCACCTTCGTATCTAGATGAGATAATACTGATTCAGCTATCTTAGGATCACTAAACAAGCGACCATTCGTTAATACATCAATCTGGGTTGAAGGAAATTTATTATGAATGGTATTAATAATTAACCTTAACTGAGAATCGAGTAGTAATGGCTCACCGCCAGTCAAACCAATATTCATCGGTTCATAGCTGAGATGGTCAATTATTTCTAAAGCTTGTTGCACTAACCATGAATCATCATGCTTAGTTGGTGGTTGAGAACACATGATGCAGTAATTATTGCATCTGTTAGTTAAGAATAACGTGTGATGTGTATCACTTGCTCTCAAAAGCACGTTTAGATTCTTTTTATATGGATCAATATTAACTACATCATTTGATTTTAATACTTGTTGTTGTGGAATAAAGAGATTATTCGCACCAACCCTTTCAAGCAAGTCAGAGCTATAAATTGAATATAGATTATCTAACCCTGCCTGAATATATCGATCAAATATTTCTATTTCCTGAACATTAGTAATTGGCACAAGAATGGATTGATTAGGCAACCACTCTACATTCAAGTTATCAAGACTAAGTACCCTAAATATTTGTGGGGTATGTTCTGTGACTGAGTTTAGCTTTATTTTTCTCATCTTATCTACTTACTAAAGGCCCACTGGTTTGCTAACGTTCTAAACTTTTCAGAATTTTGGTATTTGTTAAATATCACATCAAACAAACCCATGTAACGCTTACAATGACTTGTTAAGTGGGTTGGTGGGATCATAGTACCAAATTCGTTATAAGCACTGATTGGATCAGGCCCACAGTACGGTAGATAAGCACATTGACTACAACTCGGATCATTAAAATTCAAACTCGAAGTAATGATATTTCTTTGTAGATCAGAGCTTAGTAATTGAGATAAAGGTTCACCAATTTTACCTAAGCGTAATGAAGTATCCCCTGTTTCTTTTAACATGCGAGACTCATCACTAGGGTATACATAACCATCATAGTTATAAACAATACACCCAAGCCCTGCACCTGATGGACTTTGGAGATCAATATAACCTTGATCAAATGGGGAAAGAATTTTATTTAATAAGATTGCAGAATGAACTTCTATTAGTTCATATCCTTGATCATTCCAGTAAATGACACGTTCCAATGCTTTCTCATAAAAATCTAAGAACTCAGTGTGAGTTGGTGCAAGTCGCTTTGAGTTTTTCTTCGCAAATCCAAAATCACTCAAACCACGGATAAAAATATCTTTAAATCCTAATTGAACATATGCATCTACAATCTCATTAGGATAATCCAAGCTTTTACGTGTAGTCGTCATTAACGCAGAAACTGAGTCTAGACCTAATTCTTTACGTGCTAGCTCTAAGCCTTCAATAGTTCTTTCATAAGCATCTCGATTAGCAATTGGTCTATTTTTATTATGTAAGTCTACAAGACCATCGATACTTGTAGACAATACCACTTGATGTTCTTTAAAAAACAGACACATCTCAGAGGTTAGCTGATGCAATGTTGTAGTCACTACAAAACGAATAGATCTGTTGTGCACTTTGTTTTTTTCAGTAATGTACTCAATAGCAAGTTTTACTAAATCATATTTGATTAAAGGATCTCCCCCTTGGAACTCAACTGTTAAAGTATCTGATGTACTTTCAAAGATAGTATCACAGGCCAAGAGTAAATCTTCTCTGCTAATAGTGAACCCATCTCCTTCTTGTTGGCGACTGACTTGGCAGTAAGAACATGAGTGCATGCATTGAATTGTCACAACAATAACATGGAGTGAGGTTCCTTCTAAAATTGTTGATTTTTTTGCATGTAATCTTGAAGTTAAAGCACGTTTTGAGCCAATAGCATTTGTGCTCATCAGAAAAAATTTGGATTTTAATTTAAGAAAGAGAGCCATATCTAATGATTCATCTTTAGCAATGATTTTTCTTAAATCATCTTGAGAAATAAACTCAAAATCACCAGTAACACTTGTTATGAGATAGTTATCATTCACCATCCGCTTAAAGTTGAATGGTAGTAATTCCACATTATTAAAGATCATTTTACTTACTTATACTTGCTAAAATAATTGCATCAACAAAAGACTTTTGCTGTGGACTAATTTGTTTCATTAGCTCTTGACGTAATCTAAAATCGCTTAGGAAATTGAGGATTAGATTTTTTTGATATACATCTTCAACTTTAAAGAAGAAATGTTGATAATCTAATGACTCCACATCGTATGCAATAGGGCAGAATTTTAAGGCCTGTATGATTTCATCCAATGTCATCTCGCTATGAATATCAAAGCCAATTTGAATTAATTTTTGACTCACTTTTACCCCATGAAATGATAATGTTTTATTTACTATCTTTATATTAACTTAGTTGTTAAATAAATATTAAATATTATGCATGAAATATAAAAGACCTAGAAACCTCTTTTAAAATATGACTGATACAATCCATTATATGAAATTCTTGTTAGAGAGTAACTAAGAACAATTCTAAGATTTATTCAGTGAATTATTCAGTGAGTTATTCAGCGTTACTCGGCTTACTCCAAAATGTTTTGCTACCTCTGTTTTAGTAATTTGAGGATCTCGTAACATAGCTTGGGCCTTTTTAATATCTTTTTCAGACATGGATGGTTTGCGTCCACCTTTGCGTCCTCTTGCTCTCGCTGCATCCAAACCTGCTATGGTACGTTCACGAATTAAACTATGCTCAAATTCAGCTAATGCTCCAAAAATATGGAACACTAGCCTGCCAGTAGCAGAGGTGGTATCAATAGCCTCTGTAAGCGATTTAAAGCCTATCTCACGCTGATTTAAGTCAGTAATAATCTCAACTAAATCTTTTAATGAACGGGCAAGGCGATCAAGTTTCCAAACAATCAGAACATCACCTTTTCTTAGAGCTTTCAAGCAACTTAACAATTCAGGACGATCCTTAGATTTTCCAGTTATCTTTTCCTGAAAAATTTGTTCACAGTCTGCCTTCTGGAGTGCATCTAATTGTGAATCTAGATTTTGGTCATGTGTACTGACCCGAGCATATCCAATAATCATAATAAAACGTACCTAAACTTTACATAGATTTATTATCGCAATTTCTTTACATATTTTTGAATAAAAAATGTAATTTTAGGATCATGTTTTAAATGTAAAGAAAATGACCATTTAATTAACACTAATTTTATGGAGGTGTCTTTGTGACATATTAGTCGTATTGTG
>NZ_JADKPY010000089.1:0-9209 GCF_015351505.1 Acinetobacter sp. SK-43 | reverse complement strand
CAAGGGCCGTAAGCCGTCACTGACTCCTGAACAAGTGGCTCTGCTGCATCAACGTCTTGAATCTGGCGACTACAAAACCAAGCGAGCATTGGCGAAGGAGTTTGGGATTTCTGCGCCAACGCTGTATCGGTATCAGTAGTAGTTCCAGCTATTTGATATTATTTGTCTATCTATTGAAAATTTTTCTGAGTAAAACAGGGTCGGCATCCTGAACTGAGCTTGCTCCAATTTTATTTGCTGCTAACCGTAAACAGGAATCGACCGATACAAACCAACTTGCCATCAAGTAGTAACTGAACCGATACTGTCGTAATGCGCCGACCCGCACGAACAATACTGGGGACTGCCTGTAACGTACCTATAAATGCTGGCCGCAGGTAATCAAAGGTCATCGTGGAGCATAAGGGCAGCTCATTATCACCACGCTGACGGGCAAGATAGGCGGCGGCGGCCACTTCACCAAAACTCGCGAGAATGCCGCCATGAAACGTGCCAATCATCGGGTTGCCGATATGCGAATCACGAAAGTCCATAAAGTACTGTATTTCTCCATGTTGCATTTCCTCACGAAAACCTAGAAAATCGACAAAAGGCTCGTCACACAATTTTAGTGGGGGTGTTTCCGCGCTCATCTGATTTACTATACTCATATCACTCGCCTCGCGCTTCATTGCTGTCAAAAGAGGGTCCCATCGTGCCGATTGCGAAAGAACCAGTGACAGTAGCCAGTAGCTCACCACTGTCTTCTGCAACCGCTCGGCCCGTGATAAAGGCCACCGTATCGGTTCTACCAATGCAATCCACTATCGCCTTTAAACCTACCGCAGAGGGAATACGTCGCAAAAAATCGACACGCAAATCAATAGTGGCAATCGGCTCTAACGACCGCAATGACGAAAAAATAGATAAGCCGCAAGTCGTATCCAGCAGCGTCACCAAAGCCCCTCGATGCAGTGAGCCTTTACGGTCAGAGAGTTGCTCAGAGAAGGGCATCGTCATCTCGGCATGACCATCGCTCACTGCACCAACACTAATATTGAACATATTGAATAAAGGGTGATTAGTACCAAAAAACGCCTTAGCCATGGTCAGGTGTGCCGTGTTATTACTGTCCATTTTTGAACTCCCGCCATTGCTGGCTGATTTTATTGCGAAAAAATTAGCGGCACGTCTCAAAGTGCAAGGGCGGCATCTGTATAATTACGTTCGGCCTGCATCACCGCCACAATGGCCTCTTCAATGGCGGCATATGGAAAGTTTGTGCTTTCCGAGGCAGACTTCAAACACATGGCTAATGCCGTCCATGCTTTTTCGCAAGCCCTCATTAACAGGGGCAGTCGATATTGCTGTACACTTGCGTCATAGTGAACCGCTTCATCAAGGAATTCAGCGTACATTTTGCGGAAGCCGCCGCCACCTGTGCCACGCTTTTCAATAATTTGGTAGGCAAATCGGGTCGTCCAGTGCCAATCGCCTGTGGCTCCCCAACGACTCAGTTCGGCCAGCCATGTTTCCAGTGCCGATATGCCACTCACAGCTAATGACTTGGCGTTGTCATGGATGACACCGGTAATCATCTCGGGGGTAATTTCGCCTTGAAACGCGGTGGGCGTGAACATATTGCCATAGTGAATAAATGGGGGCTGTGTAGAAAAACGTGCGCGGGTCAGTGCCTCTCGCGTCACCGACAAAACACTCGGACGCTCGGTATCGGTGACAAATACCGCACCTGTCTCTGGATTTCTCGACCAAGCGGCTATGGCGTGACCGGGAAAGTGCGTGCTGCTGTTGAAGTAAGGTAAATAAAAAATATCCGTCAGCAACAGGGTGGGGTGACCCGCATCCAAACATTTCTCCAGCGCGGTGGCTGCCGATTCGGGTGACTCGAAGGTTTGCCACTCAAAGGGTATACCGATACTTTCAAATACGCGCGCTTCAAACCCCAAAGACCGCACATGCACTAAAAATGGCACAGGGGCGTCAGCCATTTCCAAATAGGTCACGCCAAGCCCTGAGCCTAATCCAAAGCACATGGCCTCGGAAATATTCAGCCCATTAAACTCGAGCAAATCACGAATTGCGGAGCTGCCACAATGCCTCCCGATGGCGTGCGTGATACGGGATGGAGTCTTATAGTTGGTCACAGGTTTTTTGCCTCTTCGTGAAAATCTGGATTAAGGATGCCTCTTGTCATCATCTGCCATATCGCATCCGCGATCTGTTCAAGATTGTACTTACCATTTTCTTTATACCAAGTGGCAGCCCAGTTTATTGCTCCTAGCCCAATCAGTCTTAACAGATCTGCATCCACATCGTTTCGGATACAACCATAAGACTGCAGATCATCAAGAATTGTCTGCCAATATCGCTCGTATCTGTCTCTCTCAGCAATAATCTGCTCACGTGCGACTCCATGTACCGAGCGCCACTCAAACAACAACACATAAACCATATCGTCACCCGACATAAGGATATCGACATGTGTCTGCAGTGCCGATTGCATTTTTTTGAGTGGATCTTGAATCGCGGAAGTCGCCTCAACAATCCTGTAAATAGTTCTCTCAATAGCAAGCCGCATCATATCAACCAAAATATCGTCTTTACTACGATAGCGGTAATGCAGACTGCCTGGAAGAATACCACAAGCACTGGCAATTTCTCGCACACTGGTACGCTCAAAACCCTTTTCTCGAAACAGCTTGGCAGAAGCGGCTAATACTCTCTCGCGGTCAGCAACTTCGACTCGCGTAGATTCACTACTCAACATAGTTTGACTCATAACATTATATCAATAAGACAGGTTACTCGACTTGGTCAAGTCGAGTCGAGTCTTTCACGGTCTCTCCTGATCTATACAGCTTTTGCAATGGGGACATTAAAAACAATTCGTGACGCTTCCATAGGGTCTTGATGCTTATCATATTCAGCCAGCCAAGAATTAACCTTTTCTGGGATTTCGGTGTCGCTAGGATGGAAACCTGGCTTAAACCAGTCCAGATAGCGTGGAATAAGTCTGGTAATCAGGCCACGTGGTCCATAGAGGCGATAAAATCCCTTAGCAAGCACCAATGGCTGACCTTGTAGTTTGTCAATTTTCAACATATGCCAAAGAACTGAGCCAACCACCGCATGTACCAGTAGCGTTCCGATAATCAAAGCAGATGCGCGGGTGAAATACCCCCCACCTGCCGCTGTTTCGTAAACATCAAAGGCTACTGTTTTGTGTTCGACTTCTTCTACCCCATGCCACATGAACATGGCACGCATTGCGGGATGAGCATTCTTGAACATCTCACCCTCACCCTCCATAGCACCCTCGCCTAGTACAGCAGTAATATGTTCAAAGGCAGCTGTCATGGCCAACAGATACTTGGCGGGCAGGTGTTTTTGGGAGAGCCGAATAAATAATTTGAATCTTGCGATGACCTTTTCGACATGAATGCCTTGCGACTGCATCACCGCATTATACTGGTCATGCACAATGCCATGTTGCGCTTCTTGGCGAAAAAAGTTTTTGATATCTTCTCTCAGTTTAGGATCTGTGACCAGATCCTGATAGTTACGCACCGACTGAATAAAAAAACGCTCTCCATCGGGGAAGTGAATAGAAAGTGCATCAAAGAAGCGTGTTAACACCGGGTCACCGTCGTTCCAAAAAACTGGAACATCACTTAAATCAAACCGCGGCTTACGTGGCTGGATATTGATCATATGAGTCATGGCGAGAGTTTCCTTGTAAAGGCATCGAATGTCTGTAAACCTGCTATCACATTTGACCTTGAGCAATATTTTTCACCTTGGTCAGGCACAGCAAATATCACACAAGAATTCAACGGGTATTGGTCAAATGACCAAATGCATATTTTGAATATATTGGTCGATTGACCAAATGTCAAGCCTGTCCTCAAAATTTGATAGAATGAGTTAACAACGCAGCAGGTGAGCCAGATCATCTTTGACATCGAATATAGCTACCAGACCTTTTGGCAGAGGTGTTTTTTTAATGTTAGTTTTTTTACATTAGAGTGTGTTGACGTTTGAAAATATTGATTGCAAATTGGAGGCAGACTCAGAGAATTAAAGCTCTCCCCATCCGAGTCCACCATGCCACGCTTTATGCTGAACGACCAACATTGAGCAAAGATTTCTCCTATGCTCAAGCAACAGGACATTGATCACAAACCAAATTTACGGCTCACCGTAGAAGCCATGCTCTACAGAATGTGGGTGAAATGTCCATGGCTAGACCTACCTCCTGACTGAGTTTGGTCAGCAGCCTAATCTCTACAAAAGATACAACGACTGGTCAGCAAAAGGTTTTTTCCAAAGCATACTCAGGGTTTTATCTACTGACTCTGATATAGAGTAGGGGTTATGGATAGCAATTACGTCAAGGCACATCAACATAATGCACGTGCTGCAACTCACGATCAGGAGGCGATTGGCTTAAGTCGAGGTAGCAAGACAAGTAAGATCCATCTTGCCGTAGATGGGTATGGATTACCCATCGTGTTTGCGATCACGGGTGGTGAATTACACAAAGCCAAAGCTGCACCTGACTTGCTCTCACAGGTATCTATCGATGCCATTCTGATTAACATCTGAATCAGCGTAATGCAAATCTAGCCTGATGTAGTTTTAAGCTACCCCATCAACGCCTGTACCGCAATCGACTCATCCGCCAACCGCAGTGGATCGACCGCCGTACCAGCCGTGATCAGCTTTTTGCTTAGCATAAACTCCTGCGGACGATTCACACAATCCGCCGCAATCAGGCGACCCGCCTGCAAATAAAACGCTGCAAAGCTACGCCTTTGCTGCACATCACCCCGAATCACGATCTGATCATACCCCTGACTGAGTCCCGCAATCTGCAACTTTAGATCATACTGATCTGACCAAAACCAAGGCAAACTCTTCGAGGTCCGCTGTAAGCCACACAAGGTCGCCGAGGCAATTTTGGCCTGTTCATTGGCGTTTGGTACCGACTCCAAGCGCATCCGCCGCTGATAAATCGGATTAAACGCATTGGCACAATCCCCGATGGCCACAATCTCTGGCGCACTGGTACGGCAATACTCATCAATCACAATACCATTGTCCACCTGCAAGCCCGCGTCCAGCGCCAACTCGATATTCGGTACAACCCCGACCCCGATGATCACCAGATCTGCATCGAACATCGAACCATCGGCACACAGCACCGCTTGCGCCCGCCCCTCACCCGTGATCGCCGTGACCGACACACCGGTATGAATCGTCACACCCTGTTCGCGATGAATCCGCGTATAAAAGTCCGACACTTCCGGTGCAGTTACCCGCTGCAAAATCCGCTCGGCGGCTTCCAAGACCACCACCTGCATGCCCTGCTCGGTCAATGCGGCGGCTGTTTCAAGACCGATATAGCCACCACCGATCACCACTGCTTTGCCGTTGGGTTGTACAAATGGCTGGATAGCCTGTACATCGCTGATATTTCTAAGATAATGCACACCTGCCAAATCAGACCCAGCCAGCGACACCGTCCTGACTCGTGCACCGGTACACAGCGCCAACTGGTCATACGCAAGCGTACTGCCATCTTGTAGTGTCACGCTGCGCGCTGCCCGATCAATCGCAACCACCCGCCCGTGCCGAAATTCGATCTGATTTTTTTGATAAAAAGCGGCTGGCCGAATCAATAACTCATCGACCAGTTGTGCACCGCATAAAAAGGTCTTGGACAACGGCGGTCGATGATACGGCAAATACGGCTCATCGCCGATCACCACAATCTCGCCCTGCCAGCCATCTGGCCGCAGACTTGCCGCCAACTGCGCCGCAGCATGACTTGCGCCAATGATGACGATTGTTTGCATATGAATTCACTCAGTTCATGGTTGATGCACAGCATCAATTGTTGCCGACGACAGTTGCAAAATGCCTCTGTCGCCTATTTTGATACCTACGCTTTGGCAGTCAGTTTGACCATCATCTTGGCATAGCCGCGCACAAAGTTAGACTGCACCAACTCTGGCTCACCCAATACCTCAATATTGTCGAAGCGAAGCAATAACTCCTCCCACAGAATCCGCAACTGCATCTCGGCCAAGCGATTGCCCATACAGCGATGCACACCAAAGCCAAATGACAAATGATTGCGTGCACCTTTACGATCAATCAAAAACGCATCTGGCTGTTCAATCACCCGCTCGTCACGATTGCCCGAGGCATACCACATTAAGATCTTGTCGCCCTTACGGATGGTTTGGCCGTGCATCTCGATGTCTTGCTTGGCGATGCGACGCATATACGCCAGTGGGGTCTGCCAGCGAATGATCTCGGACACCATATTTGGAATCAGGCTCGGTTGGTTTTTCAGTTTGACAAACTGCTCAGGAAACAGGTTCAGCGCATATACCCCGCCGGTCATGGAGTTCCGCGTGGTGTCATTCCCACCGACAATCAGCAAGGCCAAATTGCCCAAAAACTCCATCGGACGGTGAATCAAATCCTTGGTATCGTCATTGCTCAGCATTAAGCTAATCAAATCAAATCCCATCGGCTCACCTGCCGCTTGCTGAGCCGCCTTGGCATGCCACAGCGCGGCAAACTGCTTGGCCATATCAGCGGCGGCATTAAAAAGCACATCGTTGTCGCTAATCTCACCGCCCGTGGCTTCTGCGCTGCCCGCCAACGTATCAGACCAGTACACCAGCTTGTGCCGCTGTTCATACGGAAAATCTAACAAGGTCGCCAGCATGCGTGCGGTGATTTCTTTGGACACCCGCTCCACCCAATCAAACGGCGTATCGAGCGGCAAATCATCCAAAATCTCTTGTACCCGACTGCGGATCAGCCCTTCCATTTCTTTTAAATTTTTCGGTGCGACCACACCTTGTACCGCTTGACGCTGCACATCGTGCTTAGGCGGATCCATTGCAATAAACATTTCCACATCCAGTCCGGCGGGCGGCTTGCCAATCACAATCACCGGTTCCGCCGAAAACAGCTCGTGGGATTTGTCCACGAACACAATATCGTCATAACGGGTAATCGACCAAAATGCACCGAATGGACTGCTTTTTTGGTAATGAACAGGACGCTCGTCGCGTAGCCGCTTAAAGTATGACTGCCATTGATGCTGTCGATATAAAAACGGATTGCTCATATCGATGTCTTCGAGCTTGAGCGTGGCAACATCGGGGATTGGCTTTTCTACAAAATCAGGGAACGGTTGCGCCTGTGTCACCCGTTGCTTGACCTTTTGGAACACCTGCATGCCTTTCACTTGTAAATGCATGGGTATCGGCAGCAGGGCTGAAATTTGGTTTAGTGTGGCTTGCATGTTTTTCATGATTCATTCCTCAATGATGATGCTTAACAGCTGTTGAAATCTGCCGTCACTACATTTGAAACTCAGGCAAATGCACCACCATGCCATCCATTGCATCGGACAATTGAATCTGGCACGCCAAACGAGACGACGCCGTACCTTCTGGTACCATCTCTAGCATGCGCGCCTCTTCGTCATTGGGCTGTCCTGTCGCCGCCAGCCAAGCACCGTCAACGATCACATGACAGGTTCCACAAGCACATTCGCCACCGCAATCTCCATCAATGCCGGATACGCCGTGATCGATAGCCAGTTGCATCAGCGACTTGCCCGCTTCGATGTCAAGTACGGTGGCGGTACCGTCATACTCGATCAATGTAATTTGACCCATTATTACTACTCCTGTGTGGTATACGGTTGCTGGTGACGCCGATGAAAATAGCCATCCCTCTTTACTCATAATAGACATGTATCCATACTGCTTACAGGTCTCTTGTTGACAATATAGGGTCATTAAAAGACGATTATGGCGCTGTAGCCCCATCGTCGATTGCATTTTTCTAGTCGATGTTCTTTCATACTGGTCTGTTATTGAGGTGTTTGAGCCATGTTGCATCCAAGTCTGCTGACTGGTCTCGCCAGTACAAGTGAATCTGCTAATATCCCCTGTAGCTATACCCGTCTGATTGGCCGAGAGCTGGACTTGCAGGCGCGTGACCTACCTAAACTATTAAAATTCACCACGCTGACCGCTGAACAACTGATGCGTGACGACACGATGATCACGGCCAGCCAACAGATTCAAATCTTACAAAATAGCTTGGAGTTGTCCGCATCCGATCAGTTTGGCTTGCGTTTAGGGCAGCGGCTCACGCCGTCAACACATGGCTCGATGGGCTTTTTAATCAATAGCAGCCCGAACTTATTGGCCGTGTTACAAGCGTTTCAAACTTTTTTGCCGACCCGTATGAGTTTGATTAGGCTCGAAACACACACCAATGCTGAGTGGACGACCTGCTTGATTTTCTTTGAGCAGACCTTGAGTCATGCAGTACATCGGCTACTGTCCGAAACTGTTGCGGTGATTTTTTCGGAATGTGCCGAATTTATTGTTGGACGACCGCTGACCGAGGCGGTGATTCAGTTTAGCCATCCCGCCCCCGATCATCATGCCTGTTACGCGGATTATCTTGCCGGTACCTATCAGTTTGATCAGCCACAACTGTCGATCCGAGTGCCGACCGAGTTGTGCTTGATTGCCAATGCATCCGCGCAGCACGATAGCTATCTGCTGGCGATGCAACAATGCGAAATGATCCTCAACCGGCTCAAGACCCAACAACACAGCACCACCTACCAAGTGCAAAAAGCCATGCTGTCCTATCCGCTCGGGCAACTGAGTGAAGAGGATCTGGCTGCAGCCTTGTTTATGAATAAGCGTACGCTGGCCAGACGTCTGGTCAAAGAGAACACGAGTTACCGGCTGATTCGAGATCGGATTTTATCTGAGAAAGCCAGTAGTTATTTACATGACCCTCAAATATCGGTCGAGGCAATTGCCAGCTTACTGAATTACCACGACTCTGCTAATTTTCGGCGCGCGTTTAAACGCTGGTTTGGTGTATCACCAAGTGCTTATCGGCGAAAAATCACCCATCGGCAAGAAGAAAATGACCTGAGAGAATGAGGTTGTTCGTATGATTGTTAATACGTTGAAACATCAATACGCCCTAGAAAAATACCTTAAAACGCTATGTCAGAGATGGCAATCATATGGCAGCCCTCCACTTCCAATCCGATAACCTCAACTCAACCCAACGCTTGCAACCCGCTGTGAACTCTGTAGAGGTTTTAATTCCCATTGCAGCCCATCCACCGTCAATGTCTTCAGTTA
>NZ_JADKPY010000088.1:0-13897 GCF_015351505.1 Acinetobacter sp. SK-43 | reverse complement strand
GTGGAATGTAGATAAGAGCTCATCTCAAGCTATAAAAATATTTTAATTCACATATAATTTAAGATAAACCTTTTAGAGATAATAAGATGGCATCTACTCCACGCATTTCTAGCTATGAAGAAATATTAAATTTACCTGGTTTTTTAGAGCAGAATTTGATTACTCCAGAAAACTTTAGCTCAGTTTTTTCAGACTATCAAATACGCGATAGAGACATGCATTGTTGCTTAGTTAGTGACAGGGGACTTTGTAACCACAAACATAATTTTGGTTATGTAATCCAATTACAAGACGGTACATTAAGCGTAATGGGTAATGATTGCGCGGAGAGAAAATTTGGTGCTAGTGGAGGAATTATCCAAGGAATTAACCTTTATGAAAATACAAAAGTTGCTGAGCAAAAGTTAGGAAAAGTTTTTGATTATGCTAATAATTTTGATGAGTATTTAGAAAAATTAAGTAAAATAGAGATAGATTTAAAAAATATAGAAAAATTTTATTCTGATTCGAAAACCCGTTTAGGCTCTAGGAATTATTTAAAACTGAATGAACGTTACAAAGCAGCTAATACCAAAATTGAGGTAAAGACTTACAAGGTTGGAAATCCTAACCCAGACAATCCAGATGAAGAAAATTTAATTTATATGGGAACTTATATAATTGGACATATTTCCTTTTTAACGATTTTTGATAATAAAGATTTCAAAGTATATGAAAAAAAAATTCTAAAGCTTCGGGAAGCTTTAAGAGATGCTTTTAAAGTTCATAGTCAAATTATTGAAGGTGAAACAATAAAACCTGCCCTACTTCGTAAAAAAGTCAGTACGATAATGAGCCAACTGAACTCTTTTGATGATTTAGAATCAACAATCACAAGCAGAATTTCAGCCATTGAGAAATTTAGAAGAACTGATCCAGAAATTCTATGCTATTTGACTGATGATTTTGAGAGTTCAAAACTATTTGCATCAATTTGTATGGAATTCCATGGTATTCAAAACATGAAGGAAGAATCTTACTTAAGAAGCTTAGAAATTAAATATTCGACGTCTCTCAGATGCCATAGGGTTAAAGCAGCAGATCACAGTATTATGCAACGATTAAGTTTTTATTAAAAAATAATTCTAGTTCAGCGAGCCCTGTACTTTCAGTGACAGAAATCAATCTATGATACGATGGCTGTCTAGCTCAAATTTAACCTGACAGGTACATTTAAAAATGGGTAACTATCATAAGAGCAGGTATTGAATAGCTATGAAAATAAGTGTTTGCAAATTATGTGATGAAACAAAAGAATTGCAATGGTCTCATGTCATAGGAAAATCTATTTTTAAGAATATCCTTAGAAAAAATGGGGCCCACTATTCAATAACAACAAGTTTATCTGAAAAAAAAATTTTTAGATCCAATGACCAATGGGCAACATACCTACTATGCAAAAAGTGTGAGGAACTCTTAAATGCAAGATATGAGAACTACTCACTATGGGCTTTGAAAAATAAGCAAAAAGGTGTTAAGCATCAATACAGAGATAATTATCTAATGATATCTGGTGTAAACCAATATAGATTAATTATGTATATTATTTCTATTTTTTGGAGAGCAACCAAATCAGACCATAGAGTCTTCAAGCACTCTATAACTGTTGATGAAATAGATAACTACTTAAAAAAATGCATACTTGGCGAAAGTGAAATTGATAGTAAAGTTATTTCTGTCAGAGTATCTAAATTAGCCTGTGAAAGAAATTACTATACTCAAGATATATTAGAAAATGTAATCACAAACTTGGTTCCCAGAACTAGTCATGAAAAAGGATTCTCATATTTTATGATTTTTTCTGGATATTACTTTGAAATTTTAATTGGTTGCCTAGAACCTCACCAAAGATTTGACCTAGGCATCCTTAGAAAGAATAAAAGAATTCTTAAAGTTCCTTATGTAGATTTTCTAAGTATTCCCGAAGTTTTTAACTATTGGAAAGAAACGAAAGAAATCTATGAAAATGATAAAGAAAATCTTAAATACCTGTTAAAGCATTAGCCTTTTATCTTACCAACAAGGAGTACGAATTAAGTAGAGTATTCTTCACTCAAACGCACCACTTTGACTAATAAATTGATTATTATTAATTTTATCTTTTGATTTAGATGCACTTGGCCAATTTTATTCATCTATTCCCCACCAAAAACTATTACCACGATCTTCCATACGCTGCTGCAATTTCGGTAAATAGTCAGGATCAATCATGTTTTGTACTTTAGAGTACAGCATCCGATCTATGACTAACTTGCTGTACCAAAGGTTTTGAAATGGCAAATTTCCCTTCAACGCATTTGAAATTTCAATTGCGCGTGAGGATTCTTTTCCTTCAATAATATTGTTACCCATTCCCGTCAGTAACATACCTAATTTACCGCCTTCACTGAATAAAGGACCTGCAACAAAGTCGCCGAAACTACGCCCTGTTGGATCGGATAAAGCACTCATCAAATCCCCCATAAACGATAGTCCTCCCCCTTTTAGAACTGATTTAGTAAAAAAATCTGGTGTAAATACTGGTTCGGGATTTCGACCATTCACAAGGTTCTGTAATTGAACGATCAAAGCCCCAGCCAAGGTTTGATACGCCAACAATGATACTAAGAAGGTCGTACGGCTTTTAATATCGCCCTGTGCGAAAGCTCGATGTCCTATTCTGAACATGTAGGCTAATGGAAATCCTTTAAATTGAAAAAGAGTACGACCAAGTTCACCTTGGATTGTTCCGGCATCCCCTAGATTGATAACGCTTCTTTCACGTATCCCCGCTTCAATTACTGCAACTGACTCCTCATTAAAAATATGAGTTTGATATTTCATTGCAGCTTTATAGCGGGTATCCATCAATATTTCTTGCTGACGTGGAGAAAGTGACTTTTTTAATCTTTCAATAACTTGCTCTCTTCGTTGTTGACGTTCACCAACATCATTTTGGTAGATACTAAATTCATCATCTAGCTGGGCAACTTTTTTGTCTAGCTCTTTGAATTTTTGCTTGATAGCTTTATTTGCTTCACTGTGTGTTTTACGAATTTTTGCCCTTAATTCAACAATACGCCGTTCAGCATTTCCTAGGCGCTGCCCTAAACCCTCAGCACGTCTATTATATTGACGCGCATTTCGTTCTAGATTATTTCGAGCATCAATAGCTGCTTTATCAGAGTGCCGGCCTTCCTCAACTTGTTGTAAAAAGTCCTGAATACGATTGGCTTGTTTCTCGGTTTGTAGATAAGTATTGAGATCAACTTGTACCGCTGCGTAATCATTCTGCGCATCAATTAAATCGATACGATCTTGCAAAGCTTGTTTTTCGGCATGGGCTTTAGTGTCTTTTTTATTCGCATATTCTAAAAGGCGTTGAGATAACTGGCGTTTAATATCTTCGGTCCGCTGCGCTTTATTTGAAATGCGTTGGTCATCTTCTAAATTTCTACGATGAAGTTCTGCCACTTGGGTGTCAATTTCTGCTTTTAAAGATTTAAGCTCAGAAGATGCAAACGACATAATGACTTCATCAGGCGCATCAAAAAAATCGTTTTGGGTGAGTACCAAAGTACCATCATCTCGCGTAGATGGACTTAATTCGCGCCATAAATTCCAGTCTTTTTCTTTAATACCATTGCCTTTTAATATTTTCAGGTCATCTGCACCAAGATCTTTCCATTCGGCTTTACGTGTCAATTCTGCAATCTTATTCATATGAACAAGATTAAACGCGCGCTTCATACCTGCAGTAACAGCATTAAGCCCAGATATTTTCATAGTAGTTGCAGCCAACTGTTGCATACGTGCATTAAAACGTCCAGCAGCAGTAGCACTACTAATCACATCTGCATCGCCGAACCGTGATGTCGCCCCAACCATTTCATTAATGCCAAGCCCAAAGCTTAAAGCCTCATCCCTGAAGTTTCCCTGAGAAAGCTGCTTTATATACTCAGGCAATATAGATTTGGTATAGGAAAGCCCATGCATATTGGCGATTTTCTTTGTGCTTGCATGGTCGCCAATTGTTGTAATGGTCGTTCCGCCTAATTTAGATGCAACCATCAAAGATCTTAAACCTCCCATAATATTGCCCAGAGTGGAATCGACCGCCCTAGTATTTGCATCGAGCGTGTTATACATCGACAGCGCACGTTTAGACTGTTTATCAATGTCCCCATGCTTTATGCCATTGACTGGATCTGCTTTAAGCTTAGTACTCGCTTCTTCCAATATTGATTCGAAAGATAATCGAGGGTTTGAACCAAAGTTCTGCATCATGGCAATTTCAGTGCTCATGCGATGAATGTGATTCTTCAACAACTCATGAAAACCTGTCTCATTATATGTGCCATATTTGGACTGATAATCCAGCCAGGCATCACCATCTTTGAAATGTAGTGCTCGTGCTTCTTGATGTCGGTTTGCCATTTTTGAGCGGCCGCCAACGGGCGAAAGGTCTTTCCGGCCATCTAGGACTTTATTGGCCCCATTTGTAGCAATGGTTTTGTATACATCGTTTAGCAATTTACGCAGTTCAGCATCAACCATCAATAGCCCATCATCGCGTACGTATTGGTTACGATCTAACTTTGCTAAAACATCATCTACCCATTCATCTTGCTTGGTTAGCGCAACTTTTTTCTGATCGTGTGAGGTCATAAAACCCCAATTGTCTAGCTTTTTAATGTTGCCGCCAGCGCGGTTAAATGCCAATCGTGCTTCCTCAAGCGAAAAACTAACATCCTTCGCCATAGCAACAATATCTGCATTATCAGACTTACCCCCAAACATGACTCGAATAATATCGTCCGTCATCTCTTTGTTTACAGACATTCCCCATCGCTCTTGAGTTTTGGTAAATGTATCTGCAACCAAAGACATCCAACGACTATGCAGTGCTTGGGCTTGCTTCTCTACAGACTGCACCCCACTTTGGTCTGAGAAATAGGCAATCTTACGCATCAATACCTGAATAGGATTTAATTTCGAATGGTTATATATTTCTTGTTCGAGCTGGGCCTTTAAAATAGCGTCCCGGGCAATATTCTGATTGTTCTTTGCAATTTGACTTGATAAATCAGCTGCAGTTTTTTGAGCGATTGCTTCTGCACGTTCAGCGGGTGATTTAAGCAACCAGTCTTGATCAGTACGCGCTAAGATATTTTGCGCACGAATATAAAGTTTAGAAACACGATTACTGTCCGCAGCGCTTAGTTTCTTTTTACCTAAAGCTCGAGCAACTTGTTCACGGCACTCTACTCTCATGCTGCTTCACTCCCATATTTTAATGCACAACTTGCTAAGGCTTTAACAGCCTGTATATCATCTTTAGCTAATTCTTCCTGTTCACGCACATAGTCAAGCCAATCGCGTGCAGACATAACAACAACCTCCTCATCGCCGTTTTCATTAAAACGAGTGACTGTTATCTCCATATCAGGATTATTCACCATGGTTGCTACGGCTTCGCGGCCGTCTGCAGTGGCAGTAAAAGATCCGTATTCCCCTTGGGAGCTTTTAGACAAATCGGGAGCGCCATCTACCTGGTCTTTTCTCGGTTTCCAGAACTCGCGCTCTAAAGCCTGTGCAGCTGCATTTTGAACATTGTTAAGCTTTTCATTTACTGCGGTATCCGTATGAGGCTTTGCGAAAAACTCTTGCCCAGAACGGGTTACTTTCACTGGCGTAATCGTGCCATCGATATTTACCTGACGCTGAAACAACGTATCTGTAGATTTGTTATACAGCTCCTGTATGGTAGGACCATCTGCTTGACTCATTTCACGTTTAAGATAATTTTCGGATCGAGTTGCACCCCAATTGTCTACTCCATCTAAGGGGCTTATTTGTTCCTGAGAGTCCAGCTTACCTGTTTTAATTTTATCTGTCGGTTTGTTCTGCTGAGAGTTTGCTTGTTCTACTATGATCTTAGCCGGTGCGTTATCGCTACTTGCATTAGCTAACATAGGATCTTGAAGTTGAGACTCGAGCACATTCAAATTACGTTGTGCACTTTGTCCTTGGCCAGATAGGTCAATCCGTGGCTCAACGTAAGTTACTTGATTTACATTGCCGTCATAAGGCTGGTAATGTGCTGTGGCCCTTAGATATTCAATATCATCAGCATGTAAGGGTTCATCCATTAGTTTGAAACCTTGCTCGAGTTCTAAATCTAATTCCGAATTACCAACATCGCGTGTGATAAAAGAATTTGGTGTAGATTCTATTAGTACATCTGAGTCTCTTTTATACTCAGGCACAATAGAGATGTCAGACTCAAATTCAGGAAGATCAGACTCACTGCCACGGATAACCAATCCTTTTTTCTGAATCTCTCCGCCATAATGTTTAGCCATCAGGTTATCGATCTTAGAAGTAAATCTACCTAATGCGACTTGGATAGTCTCATCTGGGTTGATCGCATTACCCTTGATTACCGCCTCAGTATCCTTGCCGTATATTTTTCTTAAAACAACACCTGCTTTTGCTTCAGGTGTATCCCGAATCGCTTTCATAACCGCTTTTGCACCAGCGCGTCCAAGCAAGTGCGGCAAGTAAATTTGAGAACCTGTAAGGGTTACTCCTGTCTGCTCTTTAATATAGGCTATGTTGTTTCTGGTATGCTTGACTAACAATTCAACTTGCTTATTTAGATCGGTATAGTTGGCGTCAGTTCCACCTTCAGCACGCCAGGTGCTCGGTTTAAATTGTCCAATTCCTTTAAATCCACTTATAGGATTTGTAACGTTTGGATCAAAACTACCTCCACTTTCAAAGTGGGCGATTGCTAATACTGCTCGTGCATCTGGATCACTAAGTTTGTTTGCTACTGCCGTATCGTACAGTTGTTGCTGTGTATTAGCTGCCTTACCCTTAAACGCTAACTGTTTAATTGTTTTTTTAGGAGGCAAAACTTGTTTAGGCAGCCCTGTCACGGGAATATCCAAAGAAATACGCTCTGCATTTAAAGCCTGTTCAAGCGAAGTATCCAAGGCATCGTAATGGGAGTTATTGTCCCGTGCAGTTTCAGGTGTAAATGGATTTAAACCATCTGCATGCTCGATATTCGCTGCTACTTGTCCGGCATTGGTTAAATCGTCTGCTGTTTGATGGGCATCTCCTTGCTCAGGTCTTAACTTCGCTTTATTTGCTGCCACATTTAACATAAAGGCAATGGCACCATTGGTTCCTAAAGATAAAGGGCTTACAGCATTTTCTTGGAGTTGTTCACCATATTGGGCAACTTTCTTATTCTTATTATCTTTTAATAAATCGCCTTCGACATAATCCCCGACTACACCGCCCGCCATTGCCAAACCAGTTGTTCCAACAGCATCGGCAATAGGGTTTTTAGAGATACCATGTACAGGAATAGCGAAACCCGCCGCATCAGCTAAGCCCTTAACTGTAGCACCTGTACGAGCGGTACCAATATCAGCACCTTTATTGAGTAGATCGGACTTCTCTGATTGATAGGATTGCGCACCAAACAAGGTAGCTTGAGAAACTAAATTCGCATATCCAACCGTTCCAAAAGTCCCTAATACGTTCCAGCCAATTCTTGTGAAATCTTTCGTTAAACCATAGGTCAATTCACCTGCGGTCCCTAAGTCCTCGGGTTTAAATATTGAAAGGTTCTGTGCACGCAGAGAGGCTGCTTTCTTATCACCGCGAATCAATGCGTCAGGTGCTGTTGCAACTTCAACAGTTCCCATTGCAACGCCAGAAACAAAGCCTAAAGCAGTATCTGAAGCGGCTCCACGCTGAGATTTTGGTTTAAAACGTAAATCATCTTGGTTAAGGGATAATTCATCATCTGCTAAAATGTCCATTAAAGCCTCAACGTACAGTAAAAGTTAAACGGGTTTGCTTTTTGGGATCTTTATTGCTTGCCTTATCCCGAATATAGTCCGCACCATTTTTAAAGTAATATTTATAAGGATCTTTAGGATCTTGCTCTAAAGGTAGATCGAGGAAAAAATCTTTATCTGTTCCTCCATATTCTCGAGCGTATCTTGAGTTGAATTGTTCTAATTGCTGCCCAAAAGATTTTTCACCAACTGTATGAGGTCTTAAAACAGCCTGTTTAGCACCAAACATTCCGCCCGTTGTAAATCTACCACCAGTGACGTTCAAAGCTGCTTTATCAAAGAGTTCTGCATCAATGTTCTTATTATCAACTTTCCCGGTTTTGTCGAGTAGCTTTTCAGATTTTTGTGCCAAGTAAGCATAGTTCGCTCGAATAGAATCAAAGTAAACGCTGTAAGCTGGACTACCAACAGAAACAATCCCCTTAAGATATTCACCTGTTTTCAGGTTAAGGGCAAAATCACTGACTTTCACATCCCCTTTATCCAACAAATCTTGCCCCGTGGCAATTTGACCTGCAATATCAGTCAACCCTCGGTTATTTAATGAGGCAGCCCAACGATATGAATTGTTCTTACCGGCAACGGCTTGGATCATATCTCTTGCCGCATTAGGACTATCTTTAGCCGCTTTAAATAAATTAGTCACAATCTGAAGCCTGTTTACTGGGGATGCACTCTTCCAAATACTGATCATCTCATCAATATTTTGTTTAGATAAAGGATTCGTAGCTCCTGTTAAAGAACCACTAGTTGCATTCGCAGACTCTATACTTTTGATATTTTCGCTTATCGCCTTCAAAGCATCTTGTTGGCCTTGAATAATTAAAGTCGTTGGCACCTGCGGTAATAAACTTCCTGTTTTTAGCGAATAAGCAAATGATGGATCATTTTTTTCTTTATCCAGCATCGCCGTATGAATTGATTGCATTTGGTCCACAACAAGCTTTGTTTCTTGAGGTTTATCTACTCCTTGTGTTCTAGCGTTCGCTTCATAAGCATTAATCAATGACTCACGTGCGTCAGGGGGCATTGAGTATAATTTCTGAAATAATGGGAGATTGTTATTAAGTCTTTGAAATTCAGCCTCGGAAGCAGAACCAACAACCTTGGCAGATAATTCATTGAAGCGTTGTGGTGTAAATGGGATACCACTTTTCACATCTGCTTTGAAATCATTTAAAGCTTCTGTAGCATCTTTTTCTCTTTTATTTGCAGCAGCCTGAACATTCCGATCATATCTATCCCTATAACTAATAGCTCGACCTAGTACATTAGGAATGTTATGTGCGCCTATTTGTTTAGCGAATGGACTTTCGGAATCTGCTAATGCCTCAATGTATTTATCTAACTCATCTGGATCATCTTTGTACTTAAGGATCTCAGAAATAAACGTATCTGCATTATTGTCTTGGATAAGCTTACCAACACGCGCCTGATTCTTTGCAGAAAGAAAATTTTTTGTCAGAGCAAAATAGGCAGGAATCTTTGATCCATCGCCATTTGATTGCATGAGATTAATAGCATCCAGTACGGCTTTATCTTGCTGCCCTTTAGCGTATTGTTCTATTTGTTGGCCATTCCAACCTAGATCCTTACCATACTCTAGTGAAATATTACGTATCTTCTCCAATGACATAGTAGTGGTTGGGATGTCGGAGTAGTTCATACTGACTGAACTAATGTTAGCATCGATCTCAGATTCAAATGCCTGTTTCTGAAATTTCTGAGACTCATTGAAAAGATGCTGCGATGCAATGCGTCCTAACTGCCCTTTCAAAGTCGCCATATTTTTATTGAACATTTGGCGCTGAGTGCCATTTGAAAGGCTACTTTCTTGCTCTCTAGCGTTGGAATCAAACCATTCAAATGCCTCATTAACTAAGTTTTTTCCAGAGTCTCTATTAAGTGCATTTTCACCTTTTATGGTGAGTAATCCGTCTTTGGGATTGTATAAATAATTATTAACTCTATTCTGATAGTCCGCTGTCACCTGAGAGACACGAGCTTTATTCGCGGTATCTTGATATTGGTTATATATCTGCGCTCCCATACCAACTAATTCTGTCAAACCATCCAACTGATTTGAAACTACACCTACTGCTTGTCCAGGAGTAAGTCCTCCATTAATTTGTACAGACGGTGTTTGGGCTTCATTAATCTGCTGATTAAATACTGGTACGCGCATTGCTAAGGCTACCTATTTGGGATGGTTAGATTCAGGAATGTCTCCACATAAGTACCCTATAGAATGCAAGATTTTTTAATGATGATTAAGTAGCTAAATAGCGATGGTGGCAACAGCTAAATCCTTGTTACCACCGAGAATTAACTCATTTTCTCCTTTGCTTTTTTGGCTTTGGCAATAACTTTTTAAAGTTCAGGTTTTTTCAGGTTTTCGTCGTCAATTCAAATACGGGGTACCTAATACTAAGTTTTACTAAGTTCTGCATGCCTAACCAATGGCTTTTTGAATGTTAGGTTTTATTAGGTTTTACACTAGCTAAGGGAGAGGTTTTTTTAGTGCCATTAGATGACTTCCTTATAACAATACTTCGTACAAATTCTTCTAACCATTTCGTGCGATATATCGTACTTGTGGCCCAACTGACGATATGACAAACCTGCTTTATACAATTCACGAATTGTTTTCACATCCTCCTCTGAGACTTTAGGTAAAGAACTTCTTTTCACTTTGTCTTTGACTATAAATTGAGGAAAGAAAGCTAAAACAGGCATACCCACTCCTCCCAACAGAAGTTGTTGCTGACAAAAAATAAAATAATATTTTAAATCAATTGCTTGAGCGGATAAGAGCGGATAAAACCGTTTTTTCACAAACTCTCTATACGCACGCACGTAAGGAGTTTTGTAAAAATTAACATTATCCGCTCTTATCCGCTCTTTATATTTAAAATCAATACTTTGCACAGAAATAAAATATTTTTCCAATTTGCAATAAATCGCAAATAAATAGTGTTCAGCGGCTCGCAATATGCAAAAAATCATACGCAATATCGCTAGGCAGCATTTAAGTAATAAAAGGTAGATAGTATTGTGGCTATACATCAATGATTTCCTCAAAATCTCTTTTTAGACCTATCCCTACAAAACCCTTTAATTTCCGCTCTCCAACATTTCTTTTCTTGAATCTCGAATCCAAACGTCTTGAAAGATGATTTTTAGATGGGATTAATCTCAAGCAACCATTTCTTTCCGCATACCCTTTCCAGCTTTGAAACAGATCCTCTGTCGTGGTTTCATGATTAAATGAAAGGATGCAGTAGCCGTTTAACCATTCACTGAGTAAGTCCATCTCATCCCGATATTCTTCTTTAGCCTGGATCACGCCTTTAGGTGGGTTTAAACCGTTCTGTAAATAGGCCAAAGCACCTGCAATAATCCAACGCAAAATACCAGGCAACTCCCTTAGAAGCTTTGCAGGGCGATTTACATCCTTTTTAATTGTCGGGTCCCCATCGTAGTTACGGGTAAAAGGAACCAACATAATGCGGCGCCAAATACCATAATCATCACCTTTAATAATAGGCTTGTGGTTCGTCGGCATAACCACCGTCCAAGTCGGCTGCACTTCAATGGTATGGCGAGCATACAATCCCCGTGCTGGTAGCGACTCCCCACCTGTCATAGCTTTGATCAATCCCTCTTTAAGCTCTTTGCCCTCATCTGGTTCAGTAGAGTAAACAAAGCGAGACCCACGTAAACGTAGAATATCTTCACGCGCGCCACCACTATTACTTCGGCTATCTCCCAGAAAAGTATCGGCATTGGCTGCCTTGGCATAATCCCCCAAAGCCAGCGCAATACTTTTAAAGATGGTAGATTTACCGTTGTTACCACTACCATAAGGGATAAGAATGATACTTTCTTTTGGTTGGCCTAATACAATGTAGCCTATCACCCGTTGAAAGAATGCAGCCATTTCACCATCGCCAAAAAATGCATCTAAAACTGTTTGCTCAAATATAGGGCATTTCGCGCTTAGGCTATATTCAATACCTGTACTGTAGGAAATCATATGTCCCCGATCCGCATCGAGTAGTTTGCCTGTATTTAAGTCCACAACACCATTAGCACAACCCAATAGATTCATATTGGCATCAAGCAAATTGATATGGCGGAGCAGGCGTTCATCGCTTCTAGCCCATTTCACCATGGCATCCGCCATCTTTATTTTTTGGCTATCGATGTAGAATTTTCTATGTTTTGCACGATCATCATCGCTTTGAATATCTTTTAACTCGTTCGGCAATGCCTTAATCGTTGCTGTTGCATACTGGGTAATTTCAACCGCCGTAATTGGCTGCCAGTAAGTCCCGTTCCATGAGAACCAAGTCTCTGTTTGAGGAATGAACATAAGATCATCCCCATAACGATCAATCATACGACCAACATTGCCTAGCTCCGTCATTTCATGGCGACCATCTACGCCCTTTGTCTTAGATGGAATGGCGCTGTTCATTGCCATACGTACATCTGGCAATGGTAATGAAGTATTGGTAATTTGCTTAAACCGAGATCGAATCAGGCCCGTCAATTCCGTCCGCATGGCAATGTCGCCAGCAGCAGCTAGACCTGCTTTCTTGGCAATATCGTTGATCAGGACAACACTGTCTTTACACTCAAGGATGAGACTCTTGATCACTTCCATTGCCTGATGTTTTTCCTGATTCTCAGCGCTCTTTGTTGCTTCTTTACCAAACTTAATCAACCATCGAGCGGTAATAGGATTTTGGCCGCCACACCCCAGAGTTGACCATTTTTCTTGACACACCTCATACCCAGCATATTTACTTGAGAATTGGCTCCATTCATCCCAGACTGCCAAAGCCTCATTACTACCATCAAATTCATGATGTAGCGCCATACCAGTTTTTAGCCAAGTCTCATAATCACTGCTATCGATAAACTTGATCAAAGATTGTGCATCAGTTAAAGTTAAACCGACCTTTGGCTCTATTCCTAAGAATGGATCTTCAAAGTCATGTTCTGTTTCAATCGTGCTTGATATTCTTGCTGACCCAGGATCAAGCACGATTTTTAAATCTACCTCATCACCAATTAATCCTTGAAAATATCCACTGCGCATAGGCACAGGATCAGATACCCCTACCTCAAAGACAGGTGCAGCTGTGTAATGAATCTGAACTGTATTCAGTACCGATTTATCTAGAGCAATATTGTTTTGTTCTGCCCATGTTTTCAATTGATCACTCGTATAAACAGTTTCCAACCAAAACCAAACATGAGCCTTTAATTTTCCAATATGCTTAAGATGCCCGGCGCTATTGGATAATTGCCAATGATATGAAACTTCATGAAAACTTGTAGGTAAACAAGTTGCGATGTATTCATTAATGGCCTCAACTGGTTCCCTTACAGGATCAGCAAGCATTGGTTCGAAATCATCAATTTCAATCAAGACCCAGTGATGCGGCTTATCTTCAAACAACCTTTTCTGGCGACGAACTTTGCCCTGTTTAAATTCCGTATCTATCTTCTGAGCATGTTCATCGCCTTTATATATACCCCGGATGACGCAAGCACGGCTATCATGTTCAAGCTCAGCCAATATTTTGGATAAATCCTGAATATTAGATACAGGTTTTTCCACCAAGGAAAAATACTTGGCATCCTGATAAGCAGAAATATTGCCATCATTCTGCCAAGTTTTGGCTAACCGGATAGTTGAATGCCTGAGTACAGAAATACGGTCAGTCATCTGCTTCCCCCGCATCCATAGCCAATACCATTGAATCAGCAAATGAAACTGCTAATTCAGCACTACGCTTGATAGGCTTTTTAACCTCATATGATCCGAAAATTCTACACGCTGCAAGATTTCTATCATCAATTTGCTTTGCGGTAATAGGCAACATTTTAGCTGCGAATCGACCATGCAAATCGCTTTTGCCTTTCAAGGCTTCAATCAAGGCATCAGCATAATCCACCGCAAGCATTGCACTGTCATATGCTGAAAA
>NZ_JADKPY010000087.1:0-4109 GCF_015351505.1 Acinetobacter sp. SK-43 | reverse complement strand
ATCGGGCATCACGGTCCAAACTACTTTGTAAAGCTTTACGTTCAGTGTCTAAAGCTTCACTTGCCATTCTCACCACATGAAATTTATCGATGACCAACTTGGCATTGGGTAAATGCAGACGAAATGACTTTTTGAAGGGTCGCCACATATCACTGCAAATCCATTCTACTTTGTCTGCATCAGGCAGTTTGGCGAAGTATGGTATCAGGGTATCTTGAGTCCTTTCAGGCAGCATGTCATACAAGCTGTTCATCGCAAGGTTGGTGATGACACAACGATATGTTCCCATCAATTTAAGTTCATCAATACCCATAATCGTTGGAGTTTCAAACTTAATATCTCGTTCTAATTCCTCCACGAAATCAAGCGTAATGTTTTTAATGGTGTTCACGACTACACCCGTATCTTCGGCAAGCTGCGTAAAGGTTCGATCTAAGCAATGCTTGCGTACTTGCTGAATCAGCCGATGGGTCGCTCTACGTTTTTCATCCAAGAAGCTGAGTTGAGGGGTAATCATGCTTTTGCATTCAGAACAGCGATAGCGTGTTCGTATCACCTCAATTTTTACAGGTTGCATCTGCAAGGGGGTATCAGCAAAATGATTGATACGCTGACCATGCTTATATAAGCGTCCACCGCATTCAGGGCATGTTTCCAAATGCTCACCGCTTGGCTGTACAGTAATCATAATACAGCCATCTTCATTACGGTAATCTATCGGCTGTACACCTTCCAGTTGCAGAATATCAATCATTCCAATACTCCATTATGTTAGACGATGCACATCAATGGTTTCACCCTCTTTTAGCAGCTTATACAGCACCTTGATCACATTCTGCATCGCTTGTGCATCGGTCTTGAGCAACAACGCTGATAAGTCTTGATGTGAGGTCAGTGCTTGAATAATTGCGCCTTTCGTTGCCGATGGCAAATTACCTTGCAAGGCTGTGGATTCAGGATTGTTTTCAATCTGAGCCATCACCACATCGTTATTGCGCAGAATGGTTACTAAATGATTGATGTACACCACCTGTTCTTCACGGGTAGAAATATCCCCAAAGGTCTGTGCAATCAGCTCGATCACTTCTTTCAGATAAGTCATTTTGTTTGGCTGCAAGTCACCGTTCGCTGTCCCTTGGATGGGGGCTAATGGTTGAGGTTCATCCGCTTCGGGATGATCGGTATCATCGGTTTTAAGTTTCTTTTTAAAGATGCCAAAGCCAGTCAGTACCAAGCCTGAAATATCAATTTCTTTAGCAGACATACCATTTAATCGTTTGGATAAGAGCTTGGTAAATGCCGAGAAGTTTTCAAGTTCAGGATCGCCAAAGTCAATAAGCTGTGCCACATAGGAATAAATACGGCTAAACTTATCCAAATTGCCCTTAAAGCGCATCAAGGTTTGTAATTCTACGTCTAACTGCTTGCGTTCAAATTCCGCTTTTTCTGCGCCTTCATCATTGCCGTCTGCTTTGGCTTGATCAAATGTGGTTTCCTGTAGCTCAATCGCCTGTTTGAGCATTTTCAGTTTTTGGTTAAACAGGCGGGCGACACGATCGGTTGCTTTAAACAGGTCGGGATGTGTGGTTTCTTTGAAATCATGATTGCTAATATCACGGATAGTTTTAAAACGAGCTGCTTTAAACTCCTCCAAATCATCTTCGGTAATCAGATCAAGTTCTTCAATATTGTCTTTGATGGTATAAACCACATTCGGGTCTTGCACATCCACCATTTTTGCCCCGTTGTCGTACTTTTTAAAGCACTTTAAAATCCATTCAGGGTCATTTACAAAGTCAATTACAAAGGTTTGATCTTTGCCTGTAGTGGTACGGTTTAAGCGTGACAAGGTTTGTACCACTTCAACTTCATTGGCAATGACTTTATCAATGTACATGGCGCAGAGTTTGGGTTGGTCAAAGCCTGTTTGGAATTTATTCGCCACTACCATTAAGCGATATTCAGGGCGGTCAAATGCGATGCGTAAATCAGAATTAGGTGCATCGGCATTCATATTGGCTTCGGTAAATTCAGCATCTTCACCAACTCGAAATAGCGCCCCGTTTTCGGTATCACCATCTGCTTCATGGCTAATCTGTTTGCCCGTAAGTTTGCCCGAAAATGCCACCAAGACACGGTAGGCACTGTATTCAGGGTTATCTTCAATATATTTTTCCAAGGCAATTTTATATCGTGCTGCCGCAGGGCGTGAACTGGTCACAATCATGGCTTTGGCTTGACCATTAAGCAAATTGGCTACGTTATGGTGGAAATGCTGAATAATAAACTGCACCTTTTGGGTGACATTGGTCGCGTGTAAAGCCATCCAACGGGCTAAGGCTTTCTTGGCTGCTTTAGAATTGACCCGTTTATCATCGTCAACAGCTTCACCGCCGAGTTTAAAAGCTGTTTTATAAGGCACGTAGCCTCGCAGTACATCTAAAATAAAGCCTTCTTCAATGGCTTGACGTTGCGGATATAGATGGAAGGATTCAGGCAAATTATCATCACTGGCAGGCTCGCCATTTTTGGTACGACCAAACAGCATTTTAGTCGAGTGTTTTGGGGTTGCAGTAAAGGCAAAATGGCTGATATTTTTAGACTGTACACGGGCTTTTTGAATCTGCTCAAGCAATTCCTCAACAGTCAGGCTTGCCATTGCTTCACCCGACTGCAATGCCAATGTCGCTTGCAGTTTAGATGCCGTTGAGCCTGTTTGAGAGGTATGCGCTTCATCAATCACAATACCGTAGTTACGGTCGCTTAAACTGGTATTGGTCAGAATCGCTTCCATCACATGCGGGAAAGTCTGAATGGTCACAATAATGATCTGTTTATTGGACAACAGTGCATCTTCAAGCTGTTTGCTTTTCGATTTGCCTGCATGTTCTTTGTCATCACGATTAATTGCAGCAATTAAGCCTTTCTGATGGTCTAATTGTTGAATGGCTTCCTGTAACTGGTCATCCAGTACCGTTCTGTCTGTCACCACAATGACGGAGTTATAAAACGGTGTACCGTCATTGTGACGCAAGCGTACCAGTGAATGACACACCCAAGAAATCGTAGAGGTTTTGCCTGAGCCTGCGCTGTGTTCACACAGATAATTCAGTCCTACGCCTTTTTCTTGCACATCGGCAATGATTTTATTCACCGCATCAAACTGATGATAACGCGGGAAGATCAGACGTTCCTGTACAGTCCAGTTGCCATATAGATCGACTTTGTTTTTCTTTTCCACGTAGACAAAATTATGGAAAATTTTCAGCCAATTATGACGTTGGCAGACATAATCCCAAAAATACGCCACTGGATAATCTTCACCTTTGGCTGCATCCGCAGGGGGATTGCCTGCATGTCCCTGATTACCTTTGTTAAACGGTAAGAAATAGGTGTTTTCACCATCTAAAGCCGTGGTCATGGCAATTTCAGATTCAGACAAAGCAAAATGCACAATTGCACCACGCTTAGGTGTCAGCAATGGCTCTTTACGTCTTGTTTTAGGGTCTATCGGCTTACGGTCATTTTTATACTGCTCAATGGCATCTTCTAAAGACTGGTTAAACTCGGTCTTAATTTCTACCGTTGCCATCGGCAAACCGTTAATAAAGAACACAAGGTCCAAAATGCCTGCATCTTTGGATGGATGATATTTGAGTTGTGGAACAACACGTAGAATATTGGCGTTATAGCGGTCAATGACGGCTTGATTGCGTCCATCTTCGGGTGCGCTTTCACTGAGGTCTATCGTGCCTGCGCCAGCCATGCTAAAGCCATTACGAAAGATATGGATTGTGCCTTTCTTATTTAATTCATCATCCAAGCGGTCGATGATGCGCTTTTCGGTATTATTGCCATTCAAGGCTTGCAGTTTTTCCCACTTTTCAGGCTGTGTAGCTTGAATCCATGTAATTAAATCTTCGGGATAGAGTGCATATTCGGTATGGTAGTTTTTACTTTGCCCAACCACCCAACCTTGCGCTTGCAGTTTTTGCACAATATAGGCTTCTAAGTGACTTTCATAATGGGCTTTGTCTGCCAATATATTCATGTGATTTCCCTTATTCTTCATTTTGTTGTAATGCGTGTTGCCAAAACGGGTCTTGATA
>NZ_JADKPY010000086.1:0-1179 GCF_015351505.1 Acinetobacter sp. SK-43 | reverse complement strand
AAGTTTGAACGTAATAAACCACACGTAAACGTGGGTACAATTGGTCACGTTGACCATGGTAAAACAACTTTAACTGCTGCGATTGCAACAATTTGTGCAAAAACTTACGGCGGTGAAGCGAAAGATTACTCACAAATCGACTCTGCTCCTGAAGAAAAAGCACGTGGTATTACAATTAATACATCACACGTAGAATACGATTCTCCAATCCGTCACTACGCTCACGTAGACTGCCCAGGCCACGCCGATTATGTTAAAAACATGATTACTGGTGCTGCTCAGATGGACGGCGCGATCCTTGTATGTGCTGCGACTGATGGTCCAATGCCACAAACTCGTGAACACATCCTTCTTTCTCGTCAGGTAGGTGTACCTTACATCATCGTATTCTTAAACAAGTGTGACCTTGTTGATGATGAAGAATTACTTGAATTAGTAGAAATGGAAGTTCGTGAACTTCTTTCTACTTATGATTTCCCAGGTGATGACACTCCAATCATCCGTGGTTCAGCTCTTCAAGCATTAAACGGTAACGACGGCCCTTACGGCGAAGCTTCTGTTCTTGCACTTGTAGAAGCGCTTGATTCTTACATCCCAGAACCAGAGCGTGCAATCGATAAAGCATTCTTGATGCCAATCGAAGATGTATTCTCTATCTCTGGTCGTGGTACAGTAGTAACTGGTCGTGTAGAAGCTGGTATCATCAAAGTTGGTGAGTCTGTTGAAATCGTTGGTATCCGTGATACTCAAACGACTACAGTTACTGGCGTTGAAATGTTCCGTAAACTTCTTGACGAAGGTCGTGCGGGTGAGAACTGTGGTATCTTACTTCGTGGTACTAAGCGTGAAGACGTACAACGTGGTCAAGTACTTGCTAAACCAGGTACAATCAAGCCGCACACTAAATTCGATGCAGAAGTATACGTACTTTCTAAAGAAGAAGGTGGTCGTCATACTCCATTCCTTAACGGTTACCGTCCACAGTTCTACTTCCGTACAACTGACGTAACTGGCGCGATCAAATTACAAGATGGCGTAGAAATGGTAATGCCTGGTGACAACGTAGAAATGTCAGTAGAGTTAATCCACCCGATCGCAATGGACCCAGGTCTACGTTTTGCGATCCGTGAAGGTGGTCGTACTGTAGGTGCTGGTGTTGTTGCTAAAGTAACTGCATAA
>NZ_JADKPY010000085.1:0-72036 GCF_015351505.1 Acinetobacter sp. SK-43 | reverse complement strand
GCCCAATACTGTGTTACACTCAAATCGGAAGCTGCTGCTTTCGATTTGCTTAATAGGTCAGTAGTTCAATTGGTAGAGCGTCGGTCTCCAAAACCGAATGTTGGGGGTTCGAGTCCCTCCTGGCCTGCCACTTTTTTTAAATAAAAAAAGCTTGATTCTGGCTAAGTTGTCATATAATAAGTCGCGAATTCAACGACGAGTAAAAAAATGTCGAATGATAAATCGCGTGACGCATTAAGCGACGCGCCAATCCCTCAAAGAAATAATGCAGAAGTTGTAAGTTCAGGTTCGCCATTGGATGCTGTCCTGTGGTTGGTTGCTATTGCTTTGCTAATCGGTTCTGCATTGGTAAATCAGCATTTACCTGCCTATTGGGCGCCTGCAAATGATATTTGGGTGCGCGTTGGGGTAATTTTGGCTTGTATCGTTGTCGCTTTAGGTTTATTATACGCCACCCATCAAGGTAAAGGCTTTGTGCGCTTGTTGCAAGATGCACGAATTGAACTGCGTCGAGTGACTTGGCCGACGAAACAAGAGACGATCACCACTTCGTGGCAGGTGCTCTTGGTAGTAATTATTGCATCTCTAGTGTTGTGGTGCTTTGATTATGGGTTAGGTTGGTTTATTAAGTTAATTATCGGGTAAGAGCGCCATGAAACGTTGGTATATTATTCATGCCTATTCAGGCTTTGAAAAACAAGTGTTGCGTTCGCTTAATGAACGTATTCAACGTAGCACGGTAGCTGACAGCTTTGGTGAAGTCCTAGTTCCTACTGAAGAAGTAGTTGAAATGAAGGATGGTAAGAAACGTAAATCTGAACGTAAATTCTTTCCAGGCTATGTGTTAGTCGAAATGGAAATGAATGATGATACTTGGCACATTGTAAAAGAATGTCCAAAGGTTCTTGGTTTTATCGGTGGTACGCCAGAAAAACCAGCGCCAATCACACAACGTGAAGCTGATGCGATTCTTGCTCGTGTACGTAATACTGGTGAGGCACCGCGTCCTAAGACGATGTTTGAACCAGGTGAAGAATTGCTCGTTATTGATGGTCCGTTCACTGACTTTAAAGGAGTCGTGGAGGAAGTTCAGTACGAAAAGTCACGTTTAACGTTGACGATTAATGTATTTAATCGACCAACTCAAGTTGAACTTGAATTTCGACAAGTCGAAAAAACAGTTTAATTTCAGTTGTTTGAAAAGCGCCCGATTTGATCGGGCATTGTTGTTGTAATGTTTCGGCGTTACTTATTTTTTTGGGGAGCCTAACGGCGTCTGTACCCAGAGGTAATTTCAATGGCTAAGAAGATTGACGGCTATATCAAGCTGCAAGTTCCAGCTGGTAAAGCGAATCCATCTCCACCAATTGGTCCTGCTTTAGGTCAACGTGGTGTAAACATCATGGCATTCTGTAAAGAATTCAATGCTGCTACACAAAAACTTGAAGTTGGTTTGCCAATTCCTGTCGTGATCACTGTGTACAACGATAAGTCGTTCACTTTCATCATGAAAACTCCACCTGCATCTATTCTTCTTAAGAAAGCTGCTGGTATTCAAAAGGGTTCTTCTGTACCTAACAAAACTAAAGTTGGTAAGTTGACTCGTGCTCAATTAGAAGAGATTGCGACTACTAAAGAACCAGATTTAACTGGTGCTGATTTAGACGCTCGTGTGCGTACCATTGCTGGTTCTGCACGTTCTATGGGCTTGGAAGTGGAGCTATAAGACATGGCAAAGTTAACTAAACGTCAAAAAGCCATTGCTGCTGCTGTAGAAGCAAACAAAGTTTATACTTTGGAAGAAGCAGTACAAGTTCTTAACAGCCTTCCAGCTGCGAAGTTCAAAGAATCTTTAGATATCGCTGTAAACCTTGGCGTAGATCCACGTAAATCTGATCAGGTTGTTCGTGGTGCGACTACTTTACCAGCAGGTACAGGTAAAACTGTACGTGTTGCAGTATTTGCTCAAGGTGCTGCTGCTGAAGCTGCGAAAGCTGCTGGCGCTGATATCGTTGGTTTTGATGATCTTGCTGAAAGCATTCAAGGTGGAAACCTTGATTTTGACGTAGTAATTGCTGCTCCTGATGCAATGCGCGTTGTTGGTAAGCTTGGTACTATTCTTGGTCCACGTGGTTTAATGCCAAACCCGAAAGTGGGTACGGTTACTCCAGACGTTGCTAACGCAGTTAAAAATGCTAAATCTGGTCAAGCACGTTACCGTGTTGACAAAGCGGGTATCATCCACGCTGCGATTGGTCAGCTTGGCTTTAGCGAAGAAGCTGTACGTCAAAACGTTGAAACTTTAATTGCAGACTTGAAAAAATTAAAGCCTGCTACTTCTAAAGGTGTATACGTTAAAAAGATCACTTTAAGCTCAACTATGGGTCCTGGTCTTACTGTTGACGTAAACAACGTTTCTAAGTAATTAGACAGAATTTTAAAGCCTCAGACTCTTTTTTTTAAAGAGTTTGAGCAAACTTTGAATTGATAAATGAATATTTATCAGCGTCAAAGACCTCAGGTGAGAAGTGTTTTCGAACATTTTTCTTAATCTACCAGCCTGAGTAGACGTGGTGGTGTGATTTGTTCCTCCTCCACGTGTAAGTCGAAAGGCTTGCGAATTGGGAGTGCATCTTTATAGATGCATAAATCACCGTTAGGAGGTTTTACAATGGCTCTTCTTATCGAAGGCAAAAAACAGATCGTTGCAGAAGTAAGCGAAGTTGCTTCTAAAGCGTTTTCTGTTGTTGTGGCTAACTATCAAGGTTCAAGCGTAGAGCAATTAACAACACTTCGTGTTGAAGCTCGTAAGTTAGGTGTGACGACTCGTATCGTTCGTAACACTTTGGCTAAGCGCGCATTAGAAGGTACTCAATTCGATATCTTAAATGACAACCTTGTTGGCCCAACCATTCTCGGTTTCTCTACTTCTGAAGATGACATGGGTGCAGCTGCACGCTTGTTCGAAGAATTTGCGAAAACTAACAAAGCATTTGAACTTAAAGCTGCTGCATTTGATGGCAAGGTTTATCAAGGTGCTGAAGTTAGCGTTATTGCAAACCTTCCGAACCAAGAAAAAGCGCTTACTATGCTTGCGTCTGTTCTTCAAGCTCCTGTTTCGAAATTGGGTCGCCTCATTACAGCGCTCAAAGAGAAAAACGAGTCAGAAGCAGCTTAATCCTATTTTCACACCATTCAATATCCATTTGGAGTTATTCTCATGGCTTTAACAAACGAAGAAATCTTAAACGCAGTTGCTGAAAAAACAGTTCTTGAACTTGTTGAATTAATTTCTGCTTTCGAAGAAAAATTTAACGTATCTGCTGCTGCTGTAGCTGTTGCTGCTGCTCCAGGCGCTGGTGCTGCTGCTGCTGAAGAACAAACTGAATTCAACGTTGAGTTGACTTCTTTCGGTGCTAACAAAGTTGCTGTAATTAAAGCAGTTCGTGAAGCTACTGGTCTTGGTCTTAAAGAAGCTAAAGACCTTGTTGAAGGCGCTCCAGCTGTTCTTAAAGAAGCTGTTTCTAAAGAAGAAGGCGAAGAGCTTAAGAAGAAGCTTGAAGAAGCTGGTGCTACAGTTACACTTAAGTAATTCTGTAGGGAGTCGATTTTTTTATAATCGGCTCCAAAAAATGGCTGATGGCTCTTGGGTCATCAGCCTTTTTGCGTTACAATAATCGGCTCGTTTTTTGTTAGTTTTGCATATTTTGTGCAGATTTTTATAGAAAACAAATAAAATCAAATGCTTACCAATATTTTTTTGCTTATAAAAATATTGTTAAGCGTTTTGATACCACTAAAAATTGCAGCATTTGTAAACAGTGGTGGCCATATCGGCCTGCGTAATTCCTTCTAGGCCCGTTCTGCAGGCGGGCTTAGTTTACTTTCCGAGGACTCCAGATGGCATACTCATATACCGAAAAGAAACGGATCCGTAAGAATTTTGGTAAATTGCCCCACGTAATGGAAGCACCGTACTTACTTTCGATTCAGGTCGATTCGTATCGTACATTCTTACAAGGTGGTAAAACTCCAAAAAATCGCGAAGATATCGGTCTCCAAGCCGCATTTCGTTCAGTTTTTCCTATTGAAAGTTATTCTGGCAATGCTGCTTTAGAATTTGTTGAGTATAGCCTTGGTAAACCCGAGTTTGACGTGCGTGAATGTATTTTACGTGGTTCGACTTATGCGGCACCAATGCGTGTAAAAATTCGTTTGATCATTAAAGATCGCGAAACGAAATCAATCAAAGATGTTCGTGAACAAGAAGTGTACATGGGCGAAATGCCGCTCATGACCGACAACGGTACTTTCGTTATTAACGGTACTGAACGTGTAATCGTATCTCAATTACACCGTTCACCAGGCGTATTCTTTGATCATGATAAGGGTAAAACACACTCAAGCGGTAAAGTGTTGTACTCAGCACGTATCATTCCTTACCGTGGTTCATGGTTAGATTTTGAATTCGATGCAAAAGATTTAGTTTTCGTACGTATTGACCGTCGTCGTAAATTGTTGGCGACTGTGATCTTACGTGCCTTAAATTATAGCAATGAACAAATTTTGAATTTGTTCTATGAAAAAGTACCTGTATATCTTGATATGGGTAGCTATCAAATTGACCTCGTTCCAGATCGCTTACGTGGTGAAATGGCGCAATTTGATATCTTGGACAACGATGGTAAAGCAATCGTTGAACAAGGCAAGCGTATTAATGCACGTCATGTACGTCAAATGGAAGCAGCTAACTTAGCTAAGCTTTCTGTACCTGATGAATATTTATATGAGCGTATTACAGCTGAAGACATCACACTTAAGAATGGCGATGTGATTCCTGCAAATACCGTACTTAGCCATGAAATTATGGTGAAATTGGCTGAAGGTGGTGTTAAACAATTTAACATCCTATTCACTAATGACATCGATCGTGGTTCGTTCATTGCAGATACATTACGTGCAGATACAACAACAGGTCGTGAAGAAGCGCTTGTTGAAATCTATAAAGTAATGCGTCCAGGTGAACCACCGACAAAAGAAGCAGCAGAGAACTTATTTAATAACTTATTCTTCTCTTCTGAACGTTATGACCTTTCTCCAGTAGGTCGTATGAAGTTTAACCGTCGTTTGGGTCGTCCTTACGAAGTGGGTACTGATCAGAAGTCACGTGAAGTTGAAGGTATTTTATCGCATGACGATATCATTGATGTACTTCGTACATTAGTTGAGATCCGCAATGGTAAAGGTGAAGTCGACGATATCGATCACTTGGGTAACCGTCGCGTACGTTCTGTTGGTGAAATGACAGAAAACCAATTCCGTGTTGGTTTGGTTCGTGTTGAACGTGCTGTGAAAGAGCGTTTAAGCCAAGCTGAAACTGATAACTTGTCTCCACAAGATTTAATCAACGCGAAACCAGTTGCTGCGGCAATCAAAGAATTCTTTGGTTCAAGCCAGTTATCTCAGTTCATGGACCAAAACAACCCATTATCTGAGATTACACATAAACGTCGTGTGTCTGCGCTTGGTCCTGGTGGTTTGACACGTGAACGCGCAGGCTTCGAAGTGCGTGACGTACATCAAACTCACTATGGTCGTGTTTGTCCAATTGAAACACCTGAAGGTCCAAACATTGGTTTGATCAACTCGCTTTCTGTCTATGCAAAAGCGAATGACTTCGGTTTCTTGGAAACACCATACCGTAAGGTTGTAGACGGTCGTGTGACAGATGAAGTTGAATATTTATCTGCAATTGAAGAAGTAGGCACTGTCATTGCACAAGCCGACTCAGCAGTGGATAAAGATGGCAACTTGACTGAAGAAATGGTTTCTGTACGTCATCAAGGTGAATTCGTACGTATGTCGCCTGAGCGCGTAACACATATGGACGTTTCTGCACAGCAGGTTGTTTCTGTTGCAGCGTCATTAATTCCATTCCTTGAACACGATGACGCAAACCGTGCATTGATGGGTTCGAACATGCAACGTCAGGCTGTTCCTACACTTCGTGCTGACAAACCACTTGTCGGTACGGGTATGGAAGCAAACGTAGCACGCGACTCAGGTGTATGTGTGATCGCGGGTCGTGGTGGTGTAATTGAATATGTTGATGCATCTCGTATCGTTATTCGTGTGAACGAAGATGAAATGATTGCAGGTGAAGCAGGTGTAGATATTTACAACCTGATCAAATATACACGTTCAAACCAAAATACATGTATTAACCAAAATGTCATCGTAAACTTGGGCGACAAAGTTGCTCGTGGCGATATTTTGGCTGACGGTCCATCGACTGACATGGGTGAACTTGCGCTAGGTCAAAACATGCGCGTCGCGTTCATGACATGGAACGGTTATAACTATGAAGACTCGATCTTACTTTCTGAGCGTGTGCTTCAAGAAGACCGTTTAACGTCGATTCATATTCAAGAATTGTCATGTGTAGCGCGTGATACTAAGTTAGGTGCAGAAGAAATTACTGCTGATATTCCTAACGTCGGTGAAGCTGCACTGTCTAAACTTGATGAGTCAGGTATTGTTTATATCGGTGCTGAAGTTACTGCCGGTGATATTCTTGTTGGTAAGGTAACACCTAAAGGTGAAACTCAGTTAACACCTGAAGAAAAACTACTTCGTGCAATCTTTGGTGAAAAAGCGGCTGACGTAAAAGATTCATCTTTACGTGTTCCATCTGGCACTAAAGGTACAGTAATTGACGTTCAAGTCTTCACACGTGATGGTTTAGAAAAAGATGAGCGTGCGCAAGCAATTGAGAAAGCTCAGCTTGATGCATACCGTAAAGACTTGAAAGAAGAATACAAAATCTTCGAAGAAGCAGCACGTGAGCGTATTGTTCGTTTGTTGAAAGGTCAAGAATCTAACGGTGGTGGTTCGACTAAACGTGGTGAGAAGCTTTCAGAAGATATGTTGTCTGGTCTAGAGTTAGTTGATCTACTTGAAATCCAACCAACAGATGAAGCAATTGCTGAGCGTTTAACTCAAATTCAAGTGTTCTTGAAAGAAAAGAGCCATGAAATTGATGAAAAGTTTGCTGAGAAGAAACGTAAACTTTCTACAGGTGATGAGTTAACAACTGGAGTATTGAAAGTTGTTAAGGTTTACCTAGCAGTTAAACGTCGTATCCAACCTGGTGATAAGATGGCGGGTCGTCACGGTAACAAAGGTGTTGTATCAAACATCTTACCAGTTGAAGATATGCCACATGATGCCAATGGTGTGCCAGTTGATATCGTATTGAACCCACTCGGTGTACCATCGCGTATGAACGTGGGTCAGATTCTTGAAACCCACTTAGGTATGGCAGCAAAAGGTTTGGGTGAGCAGATTGATAAAATGCTCAAACAACAACGTACAATCGCCGAGTTACGTTCATTCCTTGACAAGATTTATAATAAAGTGGGTGGTGAGCAAGAACAGCTTGACACACTAACTGACGAAGAGATCTTGAAGCTTGCAGGTAATTTACGTGCTGGTGTGCCTTTGGCAACTCCAGTATTTGATGGTGCTGAAGAGTCACAAATCAAAGAGTTACTTGAGCTTGCAGAGTTACCACGTTCTGGTCAACAAATCTTGTTTGATGGACGTACAGGTGAACAGTTTGATCGTCCAGTAACTGTCGGTTACATGTACATGCTTAAGTTGAACCACTTGGTTGACGATAAGATGCATGCACGTTCAACTGGTTCTTACTCACTTGTGACACAACAACCGCTTGGTGGTAAAGCACAATTCGGTGGTCAGCGTTTCGGTGAGATGGAAGTATGGGCACTTGAAGCATATGGTGCAGCATATACCCTCCAAGAAATGCTCACTGTGAAGTCGGATGACGTCGAAGGTCGTACACGCATCTATAAGAACATTGTAGATGGAAACCATTATATGGATCCGGGTATGCCTGAATCGTTCAACGTATTGACCAAAGAGATCCGTTCTTTAGGTATCAACATTGAACTGAAAAATGGTGACTAATTAGCCATTAATTCTCCTAGTTTCCACTCGAAAAGGGTGGGGGCTTCCCTCCTGAGAAAAGGAGGGGTTGAGGGAGGGTTGTTCAGTTAAAAAACAATATTTGTGACCCAGTCAGGTAAGCCTAGCTTCCTGACACACGGAGAAAAAAATTGAAAGACTTGCTCGATATCATGCGTAAGAAAACGGATTCAGAAGGTCATGCACCGATTGAATTTGACCGTATCCGTATTGGTCTTGCGTCACCAGAGATGATTAAGTCATGGTCTCACGGTGAAGTTAAAAAGCCTGAAACCATTAACTACCGTACTTTTAAACCTGAACGTGACGGTTTGTTCTGTGCCAAAATCTTTGGTCCAGTAAAAGATTACGAATGCTTGTGTGGTAAATACAAGCGTATGAAATATAAAGGCGTCATTTGTGAAAAATGTGGCGTTGAAGTAACGACTGCTAAAGTTCGTCGTGAACGTATGGGTCACATTGAACTTGCTTCTCCAGTTGCACACATTTGGTTCTTGAAATCATTACCGAGCCGTATTGGTTTACTTCTTGATATGACATTACGTGATATCGAGCGCGTATTATATTTCGAATCTTATGTCGTTACTGATCCTGGTATGACTCCGTTTGAAAAGTATCAACTTTTAACGGATGAAGAATACTACAATGCACTTGAAGAGCACGGTGATGAATTCACAGCGAAAATGGGTGCAGAAGCTGTTCAAGACTTGTTGAAAGACATCGATCTTGAAGCTGAAATTGCTCGTTTACGTGAAGAGATTCCACAAACAACTTCAGAGACGAAACTTAAAAAAGCGTCTAAACGTTTGAAGTTGATGGAAGCATTTAAAGAATCAAACAATAAGCCTGAATGGATGGTGATGAATGTACTTCCAGTACTTCCACCAGACTTACGTCCGCTTGTACCACTTGAAGGTGGTCGTTTCGCGACTTCAGACTTAAACGATCTATATCGTCGTGTGATCAACCGTAACAACCGTTTGAAACGTCTTCTCGACCTTGCTGCACCAGACATTATCGTACGTAACGAAAAACGTATGTTACAAGAGTCTGTTGATGCATTGCTTGATAACGGTCGTCGTGGTCGTGCGATTACAGGTTCGAACAAACGTCCATTGAAATCTTTGGCTGATATGATCAAAGGTAAACAAGGTCGTTTCCGTCAAAACTTACTTGGTAAACGTGTTGACTATTCTGGTCGTTCGGTAATTACCGTAGGTCCTACTTTACGTCTTCACCAATGTGGTCTTCCGAAGAAAATGGCGCTTGAATTATTCAAACCATTTATTTTCGCGAAACTACAAGCATCTGGTCAAGCAACTACCATTAAAGCTGCGAAGAAAATGGTTGAGCGTGAGACTCCAGAAGTTTGGGACGTTCTTGCTTCTGTAATTCGTCAACATCCAGTAATGTTGAACCGTGCGCCAACACTTCACCGTTTAGGTCTTCAAGCATTTGAACCGATTCTGATTGAAGGTAAGGCGATCCGTCTTCACCCACTCGTATGTGCTGCGTTTAACGCCGACTTCGATGGTGACCAAATGGCGGTACACGTTCCATTGACATTGGAAGCGCAGCTTGAAGCTCGTGCATTGATGATGTCAACAAACAACATCTTGTCGCCAGCCAACGGTGAGCCAATCATCGTTCCTTCTCAGGACGTTGTATTGGGTCTTTACTACATCACACGTGATGCAGTAAATGCCAAGGGTGAAGGCATGGTGTTTGCGGATACTCACGAAGTAAACCGCGCATTGGCAACGGGTAAAGTAGCGATTCACGCACGTGTAAAAGTACGTGTACACCAAACTGTGATCAATGAAAATGGTGAACGTGAACAGCAAACGATTATCGTTGATACAACACCAGGTCGTTGCTTACTTTGGGAAGTTGTTCCACAAGGTTTAAGCTTTGATATGATCAACCTTGAGATGACTAAAAAGAACATCTCTAAGTTAATCAACTCTTGCTACCGTAAACTTGGTTTGAAAGATACTGTTATCTTCGCTGACCAATTGATGTATTTGGGCTTCCGTCAAGCGACGCGTTCAGGTGTATCTGTTGGTATGGAAGACATGCTGATCCCACCAACGAAACAAGTCATTATTGACAAAGCTGAAACAGAAGTTCGTGAAATCGAACAACAGTTTGAGCAAGGTTTTGTAACTGCGGGTGAGCGCTATAACAAAGTGGTCGATATTTGGGCACGTACCAATGACCAGGTTGCGAAAGCAATGATGGATAACTTGTCTTACACACTTGTTAAAAACAAGCAAGGTGAAGACGAGAAGCAGAAATCATTCAACAGTATCTACATGATGTCTGACTCGGGTGCCCGTGGTTCGGCAGCTCAGATTCGTCAGTTAGCGGGTATGCGTGGTTTGATGGCGAAGCCAGATGGCTCGATCATTGAGACACCGATTAAAGCAAACTTCCGTGAAGGTTTGACAGTACTTCAGTACTTCATTTCAACACACGGTGCGCGTAAAGGTTTGGCCGATACAGCTTTAAAAACAGCGAACTCTGGTTACTTGACTCGTCGTTTAGTAGACGTAGCACAAGACTTAGTAATTACTGAACCTGACTGTGGTACAGCGGGTGGTTTAGTGATGACTCCATTCATTCAAGGTGGTGATGTCATCGAGCCATTACGTGACCGCGTATTAGGTCGTGTAACGGCTGAAGATGTACGTCGTGCATCTGATGATGAAGTTGTATTACCTCGCGGTACGCTTATTGACGAGAAAATCGCAGCTCAGCTTGAAGAAGCGGGTGTCGATGAAGTTAAAGTACGCTCAGTAATTGCATGTGAATCTACATTCGGTGTGTGTGCTCGTTGTTATGGTCGTGACCTTGCACGTGGTCACTTGGTGAATCCAGGTGAATCAGTCGGTGTAATGGCTGCTCAGTCAATTGGTGAACCTGGTACACAGTTAACGATGCGTACGTTCCACGTTGGTGGTGCTGCGAGCCGAACTTCTGCTGCGAACAGCGTTCAAGTACGTAACAAAGGTACTGTACGTTTCCACAATGTGAAAACTGTACAACATGCCAAAGGTCACTTAGTTTCAGTTTCTCGTTCAGGTGAAATTGGTATTGCGGATGACTTAGGTCGTGAGCGCGAGCGTTATAAACTTCCTTACGGTGCCAGCATTTTGTTGAAAGATGGTGAGACTGTAGAAGCTGGCGGTATCGTAGCGACTTGGGATCCACATACACATCCACTTGTTACAGAAGTTGCGGGTAAAGCACGTTTCAGCCAAATCGCTGATGGTGTAACTGCAACCTCTAAGACTGATGATGCAACAGGTATGACGACTGTTGAAATCTTGCCAGTAACAGCACGTCCTGCGTCTGGTAAAGATTTACGTCCTGCGATCGTGTTGGATACAACAGATGGCGGCGAACAGTTCTACTTCTTGCCGCAAAATACAATCGTGACTGTCCGTGATGGCGAAACGATTGGTGTGGGTGATGTAATCGGTCGTGTACCACAAGAATCTTCGCGTACTCGTGATATTACCGGTGGTCTTCCACGCGTTGCAGACTTGTTTGAAGCACGTAAACCAAAAGAGCATGCGATTTTGGCAGAAGTGTCTGGTATCGTAAGCTTTGGTAAAGAGACCAAAGGTAAGAACCGTTTAGTGATCACACCTGATGATGGTTCGGAGATCTACGAAGAGTTGATTCCTAAATGGCGTCAAATCAACGTGTTCGAGGGTGAGCATGTAAACCGTGGTGAAACCATTTCTGATGGTCCACAAAACCCACATGACATCTTACGTTTGAAAGGCGAAGTTGCTTTAACAAACTACATCGTGAACGAAGTTCAAGACGTTTACCGTCTCCAAGGTGTAAAAATCAACGATAAGCACATTGAAGTCGTCGTACGTCAAATGTTGCGTAAAGTTGAAATCACTGATGGTGGCGATACAAGCTTTATTAAAGGCGAACAAGTGGATTACATCCGTGTTGTTCAAGAGAACCAAGCTGTCTTGGCTCAGAACAAGTTCCCTGCGAAGTTTGAACGTCAATTGATGGGTATAACCAAAGCGTCGCTTTCTACTGACTCGTTCATCTCTGCTGCATCGTTCCAGGAAACAACACGTGTGTTAACTGAAGCGGCTGTAACAGGTAAAGAAGATGATTTACGTGGCTTGAAAGAAAACGTTGTTGTTGGTCGTTTGATTCCTGCTGGTACAGGTCTTGCGTATCACCTAGAACGTCGTCGTCAAGAAGCGGAAGCTGCTGAGTTTGAACTTCACAATGATTTCAGTGAAGTTGATCAAGCGTTCAGCCAAGCATTAAATTCGGATCAATTCTAATTATGAGTTGATTCAAAAAAAGCACCTTCGGGTGCTTTTTTTATTGGTTTAAGATTGAGTTTAAATTTACAAATATTAAAGCATTAGCTAACCCAAATTACATAACATGATCAAAGTCCACATAAAAGAAGATTATTATTTTTAACATACAGAACAGGAGAGTATCCGTCATGAAAAAAACAATTGGTGTTGTTTCCGCTTTAGTCATATCAACGGTTATGTTTACAGGTTGTCAAAATATGAGTGCATCAGACCAGCGTATCGGTGCAGCAGCCTTAGGTGGTGCAGTAGGTGGTGGTGTTGGTAACCATGTTGGTGGTGGTCTAGGTGCGGGTGTAGGTGCGGCAGCTGGTGCTGGTGTAGGAGCAAATACCCAAGGTGGTAGTAGTCGTACGACTACAAGTAGTGCAATTGGAGCAGGTATTGGTTCAGTTGTAGGTAAAGCGTTATTAGGTGGTGATTCTGGTGCTGCAATAGGTGGTGCGATCGGTGGTGGTGCAGGTGCTGCCATCCAAGAAAAGAAATAATCTCTAATTTCGTAATAAAAAATGCCTGTGATTCCTCTCAGGCATTTTTTATCTAGCTGTATAGATTAAGTAGTAGCTTTAGCCTTTTTTCTACGAATGTATAAGGTTTTCTCGACTTCTGCGATCCGAGTACCAGCTTCATCCACAATATTTAAAGTATATGATCGAAGTACAGGTTCGTGATTTTCAGCTAATCGTTTAATTTCGCTAATTTCTTCTGCGCTGATCCGAATATCAGCATAAACAGTGCTTCGACCTGGTGATAAAAAATTGATTGCAGCACTTTTATCCCACACAATGTATTTATTTCCCAAATGATGCATCAAAATAAGCATATAAAAGGGATCAACCATAGAGTACAAGCTGCCACCAAAATGTGTTCCAACAATATTCCGATTTTTTCGTGTAAGCGGCATTTTGATTCGAATGAAATAATTGTCGAGGTCAATCGTTTCAATTGCTATTCCTGCACCGCGATAGGGTGAGTAATGATTGATCATAAATTTTGAAACGGCTGGAATGGTTCGAATTTTTTTGAAAAAGTTTTTCATGGTCAATTTTTTTTCTGATAACTCTATTCATACTCCATAAGTATCATTTTTATTGTATCGCTGGCAATGGCTGTTTAGTTGACCAAGCCACTTGAAAACAAAATGGGAAAAATTATGCAACCACAAGTAAAAACTGTCAGAACTTCTGATCAGCAAACACTGTGTGTGAAGACATGGGGCGATGAGAAAAAAACACCATTGGTTTTAGTACATGGTTATCCAGATAATCAGGAAGTTTGGGAGCCAATTATTGAAAAGCTTGTCAATGATTATTTTATTGTAACTTATGATGTGCGTGGTGCAGGTTTATCTTCTATTCCAAAACGTATCAAAGACTATCGTTTACCGCGTTTGTCATTAGATTTACAAGAAGTGGTAGATCAAGTTTTACCAAATCGTAATTTTCATATGGCAGCCCATGATTGGGGTTCATTACAATCTTGGGAATCGGCAACTGAGCCTAAACTTAAAGGTCGTTTGTTGTCTTATACAACGATCTCTGGTCCTTGCTTAGATCATGCTTCTTTATATTTGCGTGAAGAGTTTAAATCAGCACCAGCCAACGTTCTGAAAATGCTGACAAAATCATGGTATATCGGTGCATTCCATTTACCACTCATTGCACCTACAGTTTGGACTTTCTTCAGTCCAGAAAAATGGGGCAAAATCTTGAATGGATTAGAGAAAAAACAAGATTTACCATTAAATGCAAATATTGTTGCAGATGGTAAATACGGGATTAACTTATATCGTGCAAACTTTATTACTTCTTTAACTCAACCACGTCAACGTTATGCGCAATGCCCAGTACAAGCGATTGTATTGCGTCGAGATGCATTTGTTAGTCCAGAATATATTACTGAGTCTATGCCGAAGTGGGTTGAAAAGTTCGAATATACTGAACTCGATGCGAATCATTGGGCTGTCATCAGCCAACCTGAGAAAATTGCTGAACTTATTCGTGATTTTATTCAGCGTCAGGCTGCTTAAGATTGAACGATATTTAACAATAAAAATCACATAAGATTTACGCACTTTATTCGGCGATATTTTCAGCTTCATCTCAATGAATCTGCTAGAATGTCGCCTTTCTTTTGCTCCTACTTTTTTCATGAATGCTGTCGTAATCGCGATTGCCGTGATGTTTATACTGTCACTGGCACGAGTTTCTGTTGTTCTCACTTTAGTGATTTCAGCCATTATTGGTGGTTTAGTTGCAGGTTTGAGTCTTTCCCAAACTGTGGAAGCATTTAATGCTGGTTTAGGTGATGGTGCTGAAGTTGCCTTAGCGTATGCAGTATTAGGTGCTTTTGCTTTAGCACTTTCTAAATCAGGTTTACCTGACTTACTTGCGCATAAATTGATTGGTTTACTGGGCTTTGAAGCAAGTAAAAATCAAGAAAAAAAGGTGAAGTATCTTTTATTAACCATTTTGTTAATTGCAGCAATCTTTTCGCAAAACTTAATCCCAGTTCATATCGCCTTTATCCCTGTACTGGTACCTCCATTACTGAAAGTCATGAACCATCTAAAATTGGATCGTCGTGCGGCAGCATGTGTGCTAACGCTTGGTTTAGTGGGAACATATATTTTCCTGCCTGTTGGTTTTGGTGCGATTTTCCTTGAACAGATTTTGATGGGAAATATTAACAAAATTGGTGCAGCGTATGGTTTGCATGTCGAACGCAGTATGATGCCGATTGGAATGGCTATTCCTGTTTTAGGAATGGTTCTTGGTACGCTTGTGGCAGTGTTTGTGAGTTACCGTAAGCCACGAGAATACGTAGATCTTACAATCACAACGGTAAAAACTATTGATTTAGATAAACCATTGCGTACAACATCTCAAGTTGAGCATGATCCCAAAGCCGATGCTGAAGAGCTTCGACATGAAGCAGAAAATGTACCGACAATTTCTAAGAAAACCATGTTTATGGCTTTGCTTGCAATTGTGCTGACTCTGGTTGCACAACTGTATTCTGGTTCTATGATTCTAGGTGGATTGGTTGGATTTGCTGTGCTATCCGCTTCTGGAATTTTTAAATGGCAAGATGCGGATGATGTTTTTGTGCAAGGCATGCGGATGATGGCATTGGTAGGCTTCATCATGATTTCTGCTGCTGGATTTGCATCAGTCATGACGCACACAGGCGATATTAATCAATTGGTAAATGGTGTGGTCAATATCATTGGTGATAATCATGCATTAGCTGCATTTCTGATGTTATTTATCGGCTTATTTGTTACGATTGGGATTGGATCATCTTTTTCAAGTGTGCCTGTATTGGCTGTTATTTATGTACCGTTGTGTGTGCAATTTGGATTTTCACCATTGGCGACGATTGCATTGATCGGTACAGCCGCAGCTTTGGGAGATGCAGGATCTCCAGCATCGGATTCAACTTTGGGACCAACGGCTGGTTTAGGTGTGGACGGTCAACATGATCATATTTGGGATACGGTCGTTCCAACATTTATTCATTTTAATATTCCTCTTTTGATCTTTGGCTGGATTGCAGCCATGATTCTATAATAATCTTTCTAAATAAAGGTCCTGATTAAGGGCCTTATTTTTTGTGAATTAAATTACGTATTTTATTTATTTAATATCTTGGTTAACTGATTTTAAAATAATCATGTGATATTTTTCGTCTCTTTTTTATTCTATTCAAATAATGATGACTTTATATTAAAAATTGTGGTTTCATTATTTTTAAGTAAAATTAAGTTCTATTTTTTAAATAAATTTACCAGTCTTTATTAATGGTTAATTCTGATAAAATTGCTTGGTTTTATAGGTGTTTATCTTGACCTAAATGGTCTGGATTAAAGTTATATTACATATTTTAACAATTATATTTTTTTGTTATTCAATGGATTAGATAAATAATTAAAATAGTCGGATTTTATCTCTATTGTATAATAATTTGAACTGGTGTTTATTATATTGGACAAGAACATAATTTTTTAAATGAGGTTATTTAAATGTTAAAGAAAGTTTTAGTGGTCGCATTATTGGGGTTATCTTCAACTGCATTTGCAGGAGGTTTTCAAATTAAAGTGGGTGCGAGTTTAATTGACCCAACAGCAGATACAACGCTTGCACCTGGTGCTACGGTAAAAGGGGATGATGAATTTGCATTTACACCGTCAGTTGAATATTTCTTTGGTGATACACCGTTTTCTGCTGAAGTGTTATTAGCTAATCCTATTAATCACGATGTTTTATTAAATGGTGAAAAGGTTGCAAGTGTGCGCCAATTACCACCAACAATTACAGCAAAATATAATTTTAAAAATTCAACTCGTTTCACGCCTTATATCGGTGTCGGTGGTACAGCATTTATTGCATGGCATGAAAAAGGCGTGGCAGATGACGTAAAAAATGCATACGGTGTTGCAGGTCAGTTAGGTTTCAATTTCCAACCTGCTGATGCGAAAAACTGGGGTGTGTACTTTGATGCACGTTATGCAGACATTAGCCCTAAAGTTAAATTAGTTGATGGTACTAAATTTAAATTAGACTTGAATCCAATGGTCTATACCCTCGGTTATAGCTATAAATTCTAAGTCATCTAGTTGTGCAAGCCTCACATTATGTGGGGCTTTTTTATATTAAAAACCTACATAAAAATAAAAAAACTGCTCGTATGATAAATAGAATTCACTATATTTATGTGTGATTTGATATGAAATTTAAATTAGGGTGTATTGGATTTATTTTGTTTCCATTATTTATGTCATCTGTGGAAGCTGCTAGTTTTCCATGCCATCAAGCAAAATCAACGGTTGAACATCAGATTTGTAATCAACGAGAATTAAATGATGCCGATGTAAAGTTGGCAACAACTTATCAAATTATCTTGCATGCTCTTTCAATGGGAGGGCGTGATGCTGAAAAAGATAAGCAGTTTCAATGGTTGAAACAGCGTAATCGTTGCGGTGCCAAAACATTATGTTTGAGTAAAGCGTATTTACAAAGACAACAACAACTTGATCGTATCTTACAAGATCGCGTGTTGAGTCAAGGACCTTTTTAGCTCAGGTAAATTTGAGTGATTTAGATAAAAAATTGCATTTTAAGGATTGAAAAATTTTAGTTATACACCATTCATAGATCATTCCAAATTGATAAGCCTCACAAATAAGGAGTGATTTATGAGTGAACAAGCATCACAAAATTATAGTTTCCAAGCTGAAGTTGCTCAGTTATTGCATTTAGTGACGCATTCTCTCTATTCAAACCCAGAAATTTTCTTACGTGAACTCATTTCGAATGCATCAGATGCATGTGATAAATTACGTTTTGAGGGAATTAATCATCCCGAATATTATGAAAATGATCCAAATTTACGAGTGCGTCTGACTTTAGACAAAGAAAATAAAACGCTTACAATTTCAGACAATGGTATCGGTCTAAGCCAACAAGAAGCGATTGATAATTTAGGTACGATTGCAAAATCAGGTACAAAAGATTTTATGTCTAAGCTGACTGGTGATCAGAAAGCAGATGCGCAATTGATCGGTCAGTTTGGTGTTGGTTTTTATTCAGGTTTTATTGTTGCGGATAAAATCACTGTCGAATCTCGTCGTGCTGGTTTAGCTTCAACAGAAGCGGTACGTTGGATTAGTGGTGGAACCGGTGAGTTTGAGGTTCAAAACATTGATAAAGCAACACGCGGTACAGATATCATCTTGCACCTACGTGATGATGCACTGGATTATTTAGAATCTTGGAAAGTAAAACAAATCGTTAATAAATATTCTGACCATATTAGCTTGCCAATCGAAATGCAAAAAGAAGTCTGGCAAGAGGAAGAGACTGCTGAGGGCGAAGAGCCTAAAGGTGGTCAAATGGTCAAAACAGATGAATGGGAAGCGATTAACTCTGCGAGTGCATTATGGACACGTAGCAAGAGTGAAATTACTGAAGAGCAGTACATCGAGTTTTACAAAAATTTAAGTCACGACTTTGCAGAACCATTGGCTTGGGCACATAACCGAGTTGAGGGAAGTACTGAATATACGCAATTGTTGTATATCCCAAGTCAAGCGAAACAAGATTTATTTACCCGTGAAGCAAAAGCTGGCATTAAGCTATATGTGAAACGTGTTTTCATCATGGATGAAGCAGATAATTTGATTCCAAATTATTTACGATTTGTACAAGGTGTCGTGGATAGTGCTGATTTGCCATTGAACGTCAGCCGAGAGTTATTGCAAGAAAGCCGTGATGTTAAAACGATTCGTGAAGGGAATGCACGCCGTGTATTAACCTTATTAGATGGTTTAGCTAAATCTGAAGATGAAAAAGATCAAGAGAAATTCAAAAAATTCTATGCGGAATTTGGATCTGTACTAAAAGAAGGTCTAGGCGAAGACTTTGGTAATCGTGAACGCATCTTAAAATTATTGCGTTACGCAACGTCGACTAATGATGAGGTTGTTACGTCTTTTGCTGACTACAAGTCGCGTATGAAAGAAGGTCAGAAAGCTATTTATTATGTGACGGCTGAAAGTTTGAGTGCTGCTAAAAACTCTCCTCAGCTTGAAGTATTTAAGAAAAAAGGCATTGAAGTATTGCTGATGGCAGATCGTGTTGATGATTGGGCGATGAATTTTGTCCATGAGTTCGATGGTACGCCATTACAGAATGTTTCAAAGGGTGCTGTTGACTTAGGCGATTTACAAGATGCTGAAGAGAAAAAAGCGCTTGAAGAGGCAGCTGAGCAGTTTAAACCTGTCGTCGATCGGTTGAGTGCCTCACTCAAAGAAAAAACTAAAGAAGTCCGTGTGACTACACGTTTGGTGGATTCTCCAGCATGCTTAGTCACTAGTGAGGCTGAACTCTCACCTCAGTTGGTACGAATGCTTAAACAAGCAGGGCAAGCAGTTCCAGAGATTAAGCCTACCCTTGAAATTAACCCTGAACATCCACTGGTGAAAAAGTTAGAAAGTTCTGAGCAATTTGATGACTTAGCGAATGTGATTTTTGATCAGGCTGTTATTGCGGAGGGTGGTTTACCTGAAGATCCAGCAGCATATGTAAAACGAATCAATAGCCTACTATTGAAGTAGTTTTATCTCATCTGATAGCAAAAAACCTCTAAGTGATTAGAGGTTTTTTGCTATGGATAAACTTAAAGTTACCCACAAGATCGCTGTTAATTTCATCAAAACAAACTTTCAAAGCGAACAAATGTACTGACGTAATGGCTTCGATCTTCACGGTGGTCGTTAAAATAATTGAGATCTCCTTGTACATAGAACCATTCGCGCCAAAGAGGTTGTCGCCAAGATACAAAAGGTCCCCAACTATTTAGACGTAAATCGTTGTTATCGTAATAGCCACCCGTGTAAATACCGTACTTAAAACTATTGTGTGCGAAAAATTGGTGTTGGCGGAATGTACGGTTGTCCCATCGTAGATCATCATCTTGTGTATCAGCATAGGTCAAACTGAGTTGATTTGATAAAAAAGGTTGGTTTGGGCGTGCGTGAATCAGTTCTAAATTTGTTCGAAGATAGTTTTCACTTTTACTGCCATAGCGATAGATTTGTTCAGCATTGAAATTAAAGTCATGATCTAAATCCCAATATTTTTTTGCTCTCAAACGTAAATAAACATCATCACCAGAGCGAATACCGATATCTGCATCGGTATCAAATGGTAGTCGTTTGGAGAAATTTGACCAACGTAATGCGATTGATCCATTACTGTCTCTAGTTTGTTTTGAATCAAATTTTTTATCAGGATCTTGATTCGGTTGAGTGTTGGTATTGGCAACATTGTTGTCAAACTCATCATCAAGGGAGTCATCACCAAAAACCACACTGAATTTTTTTTCTAATGTTGGTAGTTTGATTTTTCCACGAATACGAGGTTTAACCTCATATTGATCATATTTATTCCAATAATTATCAACCAAGACCCGAATGGTAGCTGAAGCAGGCTTTTCTGGATCTACATCTCCAAACCAATCATCAATTTTGACAGAAGTTCGATCTGCCCAATTCCGAATATCTTTTTGTTTGCGATCAATCCAGGTTCTATCTTCTGTTTCTGAAGTTGGTGGAACGATAGGTTGATCAGATTGTTCAGGAAGTATAGTAGGTGTAGCATCGACCCATTTAGGTATATAATTTAATAGATTTGACGACTCTGATGCATGAGCTTGTTCACCCTGAACGGATGTTTCTTCAGTGGCGTAAGTGGCTTGAGTTATTACGCCGAATGGAAGAGCCAAAAGTGTTGGAACAAGGGCGATAGGGACCGTTTTTAAAAAAGTATTCATAATTTAAGCTTATATATTGTTCTTCTTTTCACTCTTTATTATTTCGTTATTAAAATCAATATTTAGACACAAAAAACAGCAATTTATCAGAGAGCTATACAAATAAACTTTAAAAAAATAAGCCACATTCTGAGATGAATGTGGCTATATAAATCTTGTGATAGATTTTTGTTATGCTGAAACGTCCGCCTTAGCTAAAGCATCATACAAGGCGTGGACTGAGATCGGTTGAGCTAAACTACTAATCACTTGTCGAATCAATTGCCATGTATAGCCATTTGTACGATCAAGTAATAAGAATGGATAGGCTTGGTCTTCAGAGGAAAGTTTGATGCGTTCTAAGCCATGTATCACACGAATTTTTTGACGTTCTTTTAACAGAATAATTGGTGTAAGGAAATTAGCCGCTGTTTCATCAAAAGGAATGAACTTCTGTGTATTGATAAATGATGCTGGAATATATGGATAAGCATCTTCATCACGTTGCCAAACTGTATGACCATTCATGATGCATTCATTAAACAACGTTTCATGTTGATGATAGTGCTGTTTAAAGGTCGTCCAATGTGTCTGATGTATGGAGCTGGTACGCGTATGGCGTTGATCAGTGTAGGTTTGTAAAACACTCGTTGCATATTCAACGCTGTGTGTACCAATTAAGACAACATAATGTGAAAATTGACCTTGTGCATAGAGTTGTTCAGCTAAAAAGATTTGCGCTGTCTCCCAAATTGGCTGTTCATCATTTTCGGCTTTTAAATATAACCAATCAATTTTAATGTTTTGATTAATCTCATCATGTAGATCTACATGATACAAAGATGGAAAAACTTTTGGATCTACACGTTCAAGTCGGCAAACTAAACCATCTAGATTAAATTCTGTATTTAGAGGTTTAATTTTTTCTAGATTCGCAGTCGGTCGAGAAGCGGATTTAAAACTTGGTTTTGGTCTGCTCGCAACTGATGGTGTCGAAGGTGCAATTGGTGGTGCAGTTTGTAATTTTTCTTGAATAATCGCTTCAAGCTGTGCATCGAAATTCGCAGTTTTCTCTTTAAGCACCGTTAACACATCCTTGGTTTCAGTTTGAGTTGCCTTTGTTGTTGAATCTAACCCAGCTTCACTGATTGGTTCTAAGATTGGAATGATTTGTTTTAGCTGCTCATCAGTTTTGACATATTGCTTAGCGTGTTTAGTTAACCATTCTAAAGCTTCTTTACTTGAGTCCATCCACGGACTTTTCAAAAATGACAAAGCAGGACGAACCACCCATACCTGCCAATGATTAGCTTGGCGTAAGGTTGCCCATCCCATATCAGGAGCAGCAAATAAAGCATGCTCAATTTTTTCTGAGAAGTTATATGTGCCGTAATAAGTCATCGAAAAACCATATGCAGCAAGTTCCTCTGATGGGACTTCTTCTTGTTGTATATATTGTTTGAACTGCGCTAATTCTTCTTGAAAAAGAGGGTCATTACATGATGCACAAATGTCTTTAATTCTTTTTTTTGATTTGGCAATTTCAAAAAGCGAAGCTTTATTATCATTAAGCCCAACAATAAGATGTTTGAGCTCATCAACCAATAATGCTTTCTCTAATACGTCCATTGCTTATTTCCTTAGAGATAGGCTTGAGCCTGTTTTAAATAATAAGTAAGTACAACATTGACAGCATCTTCAAGCAATTTGTATTCAGTCGTGGTTGTCAAAGTGTGCTGTTTTGCCAATGCTACAAGCTGTTCTACACATATTTGTTCTGGTTGAATCTGACCGTTTATTAAGGCTTGTAACTCTTGCATTTCCATAACAAAAGATTGTCACTTTATGACGATTATAGAAGAAAAATGCGTAAAATCTATAGTGCCTAAGTTATTCAAATTCTGTATTTAAATTTGCTAAATCGAGATTTAGATCATACTTTTGGCTTTAAAACTGCTACGTATTAAAAGATAGAATCGGATAATTAGATGGCTATACACAAAGATATCTATAAATTTAAATTCTTTATGTGAGCTTCATCACAAAGCCTGTAGTCAAAACTTGATCAAAGTAATTACAGGATTTGTTTCATATTATTTAGTGCAATAAAAATGCCTGATTTGTGATCAATAATGATTGGAATTGTATTGATTTTTACATGCGTGAAGCGCATAGGTTTCGGGGTGAACCGAAACCTATGTGATGAATGATGTCTTAATGTTTGATTTCACAAGATTCATCATTACATTGAGCTGAGTTGTCCTGCTCAATGCTTTCTACTGATGTGGTTTGTGCTTGTTGAAGTGCTTGTAAAAAGATTTCTCGAGGCTGTGCGCCCGAAAGTGCAAGTTTCTGATCAAAAACAAAGAAAGGAACGCCTGTGACCTTCAATTGCTCATGTGCAATTTTTTCATCATGACGTACAAAGTCAGCTAATTCATCTGAATCTAACACGTATTCAACTTCAGCATTGTCTAAACCAATACGTGAAGCAATTTCCTCAACAACTTCTCGCTCGCCAATCGCCAAACCTTCAGTCATATAAGCATGGAAAAAAGCTTCTTTTGCTTCATTACCTAAACCTTTGCTTTGTGCCAAATGAATGATGCGATGAGCGTTAAAACTATTCCCAGAGTTGGCTTTTTGCCATTGGAAATCGATGCCTTCAGTCGCTGCCATAGCGGCGACATTACGCTCCATTTCTTCCATCTCTGCATAACTACGTCCATACTTTTGCGCGAGACGTTGAGTATTTGAAACCTCGTGTTTTGCAGGGGCGTCAGGATCAAGTTCAAAGCTATGCCAATGAATATCTAGCTCAATGCCTGCTTGTTCAGCTACATGTTCAAGACGCTTTTTTCCGATGTAACAGAAAGGACAAACTACATCTGACCAAATATCAACGCGCATAAAATTTCTCTTCAATTATCGTTAAAAGAGATAATAGGGGCGTAGTTGCTGAATTTAAAGCGATTAAAATGTAATGCTCCGTTACGAGAAGTGAAATAAAAACTATATATATTGTTTTCTTATTGATTAAACTGACTTTAACAACAAAAAATAAAATGAAGCTAGGGAGGCTTTATGCGCCGTATTTTAATGATTCTCGGTGTGATCGTGGTATGTATAGGGGCATTTTTCATCTATCAAAATAATTCAAAACAGCGAACAATTCAAAATCAGAAAATGTTTGATGTCGTGATGGCAGAAAAAATGCGTGAGCTGTATATCCAAGCACAGGATTGGTCAACGCCCGTACAATTGGAGGTTGAAGATGATCGGCTATCTGGTGATTATCAGTTGATGTCGGAGTTTCTACTGAATTATTGGAAGGAGAATATTGAGGCGCGTAATCACTATTTACGTCAATTAAAAGCAGCGCAGTGGGATGCATTTTTAGATGTAGAAAGATTGGAGCGTGATAGTAAATCAAACTATAAAGAAACAGAGCAAATGTTTAGCGATGTTCGCCGTGCATCATTAGAGTACGATAAAAAACGTCAGCAGATACAATCTCAAGCTTTAGCTGATGCCAAAGAACTTTCTCTAGATGCTGACTTACAGCAACGCCTACAACAGAAACTCGCCAAGAATATGCATGTTGATCCAGCTCAAGATATTTTTGCTATAGAACAGCAAATCATTGAAAAAGCCCAAGCGATGTTTGATTTGTTAAAAAAATATGAATGGCAGCGACAAGGAAAACTTATTTTATTTCATGAATCTGCCCAAGTCCGCAAATTCAATACGTTATACCAAGATGTTTTAAAGCTAAATGCTCAAATAGAGAAAATTAAAAATAACAATGTTGCTGTTTTAGAAAAAGAGCTCTAGGTTATTTAGACGATACTGGTTTGAACTAAATTAAAAGTTTTTGAGGAGAGTTGACGTTAAAAACATGAATTTATGGCAACTTTTTAGCAAAGTTCGACCTTTTGTGAAGCCTTACAGACTATTGGTGATAATCACCTTAATCCTGACGTTGATTGGAGCATTGACCGCTCAGGTTAATGCTTTAACGCTGCAATATGCTGTTGATCAAATCAATCGTTTAGTAGAAGCGGGAGATGGTCTTGCTCAAGGTTGGCATATTTTAGTAACGATCAGTGTTATTTTACTTAGTAAAGAAATTATCAGTACTTTGATTCAGTTTGGGCAAAAGTTATTTGGTGAACGTCTCAGAATCATGGTGTCACAAGATGTTGCCCAAGCAATTATTGAGAAATTTCTGACTTATCGACTTTCATTTTTCACTCAAGATGACAACCAAGCGGGAAAATTACAAACCCGTATTGATCGTGGTATTGGTTCGATTACACGTTTGATTCAAATCTTCTTTATCGACATTTTGCCTTTATTCAGTAGCGCGATTCTCGCATTGGGTTTGATGTTCTATGCTAATTTTTGGATCGGACTAGTCGCCCTAAGTATCGTGCCGATTTATTTTTGGTTGACCTTTAAACAAGCGCAGAAATTAGGTGGAGTAAGACGGAGTTTAAGAGATGGTCGTGAGCGGAAAAGTCAGGGTATTCTGAGTATTATTAATTCGATCACAGTCATTAAGTCGTTTAACCGTGAACAAGTTGAAGCTGAAAAACAACTGATCTTACAAAAGCAGCTTACCGACAATCAGATGCACACGCGTCAAATTAGTTTTATTTTTGATGGCGTTAAAACTTTTACTGAGCAAATTGGGATCGTTTTTATCATTATCCTCACCGCATATTTTGTGTTGATTGGCGACATGAGTATCGGGATGATTATGTTTCATATTTTACTATTCAATAATGTTTCAGCTCCTATTCGTTCATTGCATCGTATTTATGATGAGGTCAATGATGCCATGATTTATGCGGAAAGTTTTTTTCAGATTCTTGAAGCGGATAATCAGATTGAAACCTCAGGACAGCAGAAACCTTCACAACTCAGTGGAAAGTTTGAGTTAAAACAGGTCGATTTCTTCTATCCAAATGGTCATCATGCGCTTAAAGAAATTAGTATGACCATACAACCCAATAAAATTACAGCACTGGTGGGATTATCTGGTGCAGGCAAATCGACTTTAATCAGCTTATTGGATAAATTTTATTTACCGCAGACAGGACAAATTCTGTTGGATGGTATTGATTTGAATGATATGGATACTCAATATTTGCGAGATCATATTGGTTTAGTGCTGCAAAAAAATCATATCTTTCAGGGCACGATACAAGATAATATTTGCTATGGAAAAATGGATGCCAGTGAAGACGAAATTATCCAAGCTGCTAAAAAAGCATCAATCCATGAACAAATTTTAAAGTTACCTAAAGATTATCAATCTGATGCATTGTTATTGTCTGGTGGACAACAGCAACGAATCGCAATAGCACGTATGTTTCTGAAAGATCCGCCGATTATTTTTCTAGATGAACCGACAGCGAGTTTGGATGCAATCGCAACAGAGCAGATTAAGCACAGTTTAGATGAAATCAAACAAGGGCGAACCGTGATTATTATCTCTCATAGTCTTTCTCAGATCATTGATGCTGACTACACCTATGTCATGCAAGATGGTGCCATAGTTGAGCATGGTGAACATCATCAACTTTATCAGCAACAGGGTGTATATAAAGATATTTTTGATGCGATGGCTAAAAGCCTAAATATCGAAAAGATCGCTAAAACTTTTGATAATGAAGGCGAAGAAGAAACACATAGTTGATATGACGCATTGATTTAGAATCAACATAGTAGGAAGGTCTTTGAGCATCTTTCAGAACAATGATCAAAGACCTATTTTTTATTTAATCAAAAATCTTTTCAGCTGCTTGGAACGGTAAGCTCACTACGTCAATCGCCACGGCAAATGGCAACAAAACGAGTTTTTCAAAAGGATTCATACCTGATTTAGAGCTATAAGTTTCTTGTTTGTGGGTATAAATCGAGACTTGATAAGGTTTACTCAATGCTTTTAATGAACTGAGATTATTTGCAGCAGGGTAGACTACGCCCGCCAATTTAATATCAAAACAAAAGCGTTGAGCTTGCATACGTTCGTCACTAGATGATGAACATTCTTTGGCACCATTCTCTATGAAAAACTCTAAGTCCTTTTTGTTCAGGTCTTCTTTGAGTTTTACATAAGACAGCGGCAATGTACCTGAGAAATTTCCATCATTCTTTTCCGAATAGAAGTTGAGTTCTCTGGTGATTTGAATATTTTTAGGATCAAGTTTATTGATCAAAGTGACAAACTGAGTGCCGCCTTGCGTCAGGATATAACTGTTTTTTTGACCTGCAATCACAATACTGTCTTTCGGTAAGTTCGCAGATGCTTGCGCAGGTCGTCCGAATGCAACGACATTGTCCTCAACTAACATGACACGTTCAGTACGGGTATATGTTTTACTGTCTTTAGTAATCAGGGTTTTAGTTGCACATCCAGTTAAAGCAACGCCTGTTAGCATGCAGATCATTGTTATTTTTGCTGATGTTGACGACATCCATTTACTCCTAATATTTTGAATTTTAAATTTAAAAAAGAACAAAAAAATGAAAATAGCTCTTAGGACAATAATCAAAAAAGACGATATATGCGAGGTTTTTTTGGCGTTGAAATTTGATTTTTTACAAACATCTAACAGATGAGTCTATTTTAATTTTTTTTATCTAAAGTTTAAAATTTTAATGAAATTTACCGTTTATCTGACCTCTGCTGAATAAAACAGCACTTTGTTGTAGCCTATAGGGTAGATGCTTTTATTTAATCTCATCACGGATTTGATGACTGAGTTTTGGAGCAGAAATGAACTTACTCAAACGATCATTGCTGATTACGATGTTAACTTATATCGGTATTGCCACTGTTCAAGCCGAAGAACAGGTAGGTTCTTTGCCTACGATTCGTATCATGGCAGAATCAGAGCTACGTGAAGAGGTTGGTTTGGTTCCTTTTCAGGAAGATATCAAAGTCCGCCAAGCCCTACAACATTATATAAACAAGCAGCAGACTGATATTCAAAATGCTCAACTCACCGAAGTCACAACTTCGATGGATTATCAGCCGAGAACCGTACAGCCTGATTTATCTCAAGTTTCACCTTTTTTAGAAGATTACATTATGGCTGTTGCGATGGGCTTTCAGTCATCTAATCCAAGTAATGGGGTCTTCAAAATGTTAGAACCCCTCAATATTAATCGGGATAATGCGAATGCATTTCGTGAAGGCACAATAAAAGTAAGTTTGGATGATCTATTAAAATTACAACAACAAATTGAGGCGGGTTTGAAAACACCTCAGAACTTTCTAACACGTTAACTTAAATCATATGTTGAGATAAAAAATCCCCGTAATGGTACGGGGATTTTTTTATTTATTCTTTTATATATCGCTCAAAAATTGCAGCAAAATCATAGTTTTCAATCTTTTTACGATGCTCCGTCAGTTTTGTTTCAACTTGAATCGTTGTTTGCGAAATGATACTTGGTAAATTTAATAACACTTGCTCAGGAAGTTCACGTAACGAGAACATATTATTTACAGCTTGTTGTGTTGAAAAAAGCAATGATGATTGGCGCTCGATTTCTTTACAAGCCTCACCAATGCTAAACAGTGCTTTATATAAATCGCGCACTTTTTCAATTTGTGATTTTTCAATATCAATTGAATATGCTGCACCGCCTAGATGGAACTTGAGTTCTACATCACGGTCTACTGTACCTGCAGTTTCGAGCTGAACATGACTGATTTGATAATGTTTGTAGGGATATCGGTTTAAAGTACGTTTTTTACTTACAGCACTTGTACCATCGAGATGGATGAAAGCAGAGTTTGTGAAACAATATTCATCAGTTTTGGCTTTGATCAGGAAAAAGATTTTTTCGTTATCTTCATGAAAAATATAGTCATCAATATCAGTTTTGTCATAGTCTCTTGGTTCGATGATCCGACCAATGTCGCTTGTCCCCATTAAATCTGCTGCCATATTTTTAAACATTGTTAAAGCCTTATAATTTTTGGAAATCCGATATTAATCTGATGCCACTTTGTTTGTCTATAGACTTTATTTGGGTTGATCGCTGTTTTAAATTCTCTAATAAATAGAATTGGTTATAAAAAAATCCCCGCACATGGCGGGGATTTTTCTTTTATCTCAGTGTCGATTAAACACGTTCGATAATTGTCGCGATACCTTGACCAAGACCGATACACATAGTCGCAAGACCAATTTGTGTATCTTGTTGTTCCATCACGTTCAACAATGTAGTAGTGATACGAGCACCAGAACAGCCTAATGGGTGACCTAATGCAATCGCACCACCATTCAAGTTAATGATGTCTTGTTTATCATAGATGCCTAAGCCTTTCATTACTGATAAGCCTTGAGCAGCAAATGCTTCGTTTAATTCGATAGTTTGGATATCCGCCATCGTTAAACCAGCACGTTTAAGCGCTTTTTGAGTTGCTGGAACTGGACCGTAACCCATGATTGCAGCATCACATCCTGCAATAGCCATAGAACGAATCACAGCACGTGGTTTTAAACCAAGCGCTTGAGCACGTTCAGCAGACATAACTAACATTGCAGAAGCACCGTCAGAAAGGGCAGAAGAAGTTGCTGCTGTTACTGAACCACCTTTAGGATCGAAAACTGGTTTCAACGCTTTGAATGCTTCAAGGTTTGCGTCAGCACGAATCACCTCGTCGATGTCGCAAAGGATTTTGAAACCATTTGCATCATGACCTTCAACACCCACGATTTCGTTTTTAAAACGACCTTCTTGTGTTGCAGCCCATGCACGACGGTGAGATTCAACACCGAACGCATCTTGTTCTTCACGAGAGATACCGTTCATACGACCTAACATTTCAGCCGTTAAGCCCATCATGTTAGATGCTTTTGCATAGTGTTTAGATGCTTCAGGGTTAAGGTCGATGCCGTGCATCATACCTACGTGACCCATATGCTCTACACCACCGATGATGAAGATGTCACCTTGGTTGGTCGCAATTTGTGCAGCAGCAGTATGAAGTGCTTGCATAGAAGAACCACAAAGACGGTTAACGGTTTGACCGCCAGCAGTCTTTGGAATATCAGCTAATAAACCAATGTTACGAGCAATGTTCATACCTTGCTCTAAAGTTTGGTTTACACAACCCCAAATGATGTCTTCAACTTCGTTGGTATCAAACTGGTTACGAGCAACAAGTGCACGTACTAATTCAGCAGATAAACTGTCGGCACGTACATTGCGGAACATACCGTTACGTGATTTGCCCATGGCAGAACGAACGCCATCAACAATCACAACGTCACGTGGATTTAAAGTAGCCATTCACGTCGCTCCTTAACCGTAGAATTTTTTGTTGTTAGCAGCCATGTCACGCAACATTTGTGGCGCTTCATAAGCTTTACCTAAGTGTGCATATTTGTCGCAAAGCGCAACGTATTCAGCAACACCAGTTTGGTCGATATAACGGCATGGACCACCACGGAATGGAGGGAAACCTACACCCATGATCATCGCCATATCTGCTTCAGAAGCAGTTGCAACGATGTTGTCTTCTAAGCAACGAACTGTTTCGTTACAGAAAGCAAGCATCATACGGTCAATGATTTCTTGTGGATCAAATTCACGTTTTTCGCCAGTCACGAAAGGCGCAATGATTTCGTAAGCTGTTGGGTCAACAGTTTTCGCTTTCTTACCTTTCTTGTCTAACACATATTTGTAGAAACCAACATCGTTCTTTTGACCAAGACGTTTTGCTTCGTACATCGCTTGGATAGAACCTTTGTAATCTGGCTTCATACGGTCAGGGAAACCTTCAGCCATCACTTCTGCGCCATGTACACCTGTATCGATACCAACAACGTCGATCAAGTATGCAGGACCCATAGGCCAACCGAATTTCGCCATTACATTATCAACTTGCTGGAAGTCAGCACCGTCTTTAACGAGTAGGTCGAATGCACCGAAGTAAGGGAACAATACGCGGTTTACCAAGAAACCTGGGCAGTCGTTTACAACGATAGGTGTTTTACCCATTTTCTGAGCAAGAACAACAGTTGTTGCGATTGCTTCATCAGAAGTTTTTTCACCACGAATAACTTCAACCAATGGCATCATGTGTACTGGGTTGAAGAAGTGCATACCAACGAAGTTTTCAGGACGTTGTAATGCTTTCGCAAGGCGTGTAATCGAGATTGTAGATGTGTTAGATGCAATGATCGTGTTTTCACGAACATGCTTTTCTGTATCTGCAAGTACGATTTCTTTAACTTTAGGGTTTTCAGTTACCGCTTCGATCACGATATCCACTTCTTTAAACTCATCGTAGCTTAAAGTAGGACGGATGCGAGCAAGGGTTTCACCCATTTGCGCAGGTTTCATTTTCTTGCGTTCAACTTGCTTCGTTAGCAAGCCATTCGCTTCTTTCATACCTAATGCAAGTTGTGGATTACCAATATCTTTCATGATGATTGGAGTGCCTTTGCTTGCCGCTTGGTAAGCAATACCACCACCCATAATACCAGCACCTAATACAGCTGCTTGGTTTACAGGATGAGCACCTTTTTCATATTTTTTCGCAGTTTTCTTCACAACTTGATCGTTGATGAATAAACCGATAAGTGCGCCAGCTTGCGGTGTAATCGCAGCTTTAGCGAAACCTTGAGCTTCTGCTTTTAATGCGTCGTCACGAGTTGAGCTTGCACCTGCTTGTAATGAGTCAAGCAATAATTTAGGAGCAGGGTATTGCGCAGGGTTTGCTTTAGCAAGAACCGCACCTTTCGCTGTATTGAACGCCATCATTTGTTCAAGTGGGTTCAATTTAATTGCGTCTAATTTTTCTTGACGCTTTGCTTTCCAGTTCAAACGACCAGCAAGTGCTTGTTTAACTAAGTCAACAGCAGCTTCTTGAAGTTTGTCAGCAGCAACAACTGCATCTACAGCACCATCTTTAAGCGCAGCAGCTGGCTTCTTAGGATTCGCCATTGCCATCCATTCAACAGCATTGTCGATACCGATCAAACGGCTTAAACGAACGCTACCACCAAAACCAGGATAGATACCAAGTTTGATTTCTGGTAAGCCAACTTGTGCTTGTTCAGACATGACACGGTAGTCACACACTAAGCACATTTCAAAACCGCCGCCAAGCGCCATGCCATTGATCGCAGCAACTTTAGGCATTTCTAAATCTTCAAAGCTATTGAAGATTTCGTGAACAGGCATAAGCCAATCAATGATTGCTTGTTCACCAGCAGCGAAATTGTCGCCGAATTCAGTAATGTCAGCACCAACGATAAATGTTGATTTTCCAGAAGTAACAACTAAGCCTTTAATATCGTTATTGGCTTTAACTGCAGCAATTGCTGCTTGGAAGTCTTCAATGGTTGCACGGTTAAATTTATTAACCGACTCACCTTGTAAGTCAAAGCGGAATTCTGCAATTCCGTCCGCAAGCATTTGGACGGTAATGGCATTGCCAGCGTGGATCATGCCTGATCTCCCTTGTTGTGGAGGATTCTGAGTTGATGTCATAAAAGCGTGTGTGTGGATATAGGCACACAAAATGCTTCGCTAATCTTACGATAACTATATCCAAAAAGAACATAACAAGTTGTATCAAGCCGTGACGCTAGGGTCATCTATTGTTTTGATGGATCATTTTTTATTATTTTAATTAATTTAAATCAATGGTTTATTGTTGTTTATAATGATGATTGTAAATAAAAAATGCTGAAATGAATAAAATAATATCCATAAGTACTTACAACAATAAATTTATCTAGAACACTCATTTACTGTGGAATATGTGCTTTCTTAAAGGAATAGATATTAAATTTTATTTGTTCAAAGGCAAATTCTTTATTTTGGTCTATTTCTTGCTGCATTTTTAGAAGAAAATCACATTTAGCGCTAGAACCTTGAAATAGGGAAGCTGTGGTTCTTTTAAACATTCACAGCATTTATTTTTCATATTTAAACACCGTCATCAGCTGACAAAAAATGTTAGTTAATGCTTGAAGTGGAAAGTGAAAATAAAGGCTAGAATTTAACTGAAGATGGTTTGCACACTTAGAACAAGATAGAACTGAAAAATCAATCCAATCCGATTCTCGATAATCTTGTTTGAGGATGAGAGGTGTCAGGATGAATCCAACAGACCAAACCTTGATGCAACAAATGCATATTTCCTCAGAGGAAATAGAATATCGAAAATCTTTATTGTCGTTGACGAATAAAGAACTTCTCCAGTTGGTTCAATTAGGTATAAAGCTTGAGCCTTTATTTGATCAAGTTGTGATGGAGTTTTATCAACAACAAACTTCAGTAGCCGAAATTGCAACTTTGATTGGAGATGTAGATACCTTATCTCGTTTACAACGTGCGCAACGACAATACGTCACTGAGTTATTTTCTGGGACTTATGATGCCAATTACGTTAACAACCGTCTAAGGATTGGTTTAGTGCATAAGCGGATCGGTGTAGAACCCAAATTATATTTATCGGCGATTTATCATCTCAAAACTAGATTAATGACTTTGGTGTATGAGCAAATTGGACATACAGATGAATATCATCAAGTTGTGCAAACTCTAGAAAAACTATTCATGTTTGATATTTCTTTAGTTGTTGAAACCTATGTTTGGAGTTTAGTCAGTGAAATCAAATCGTCTAAAGAGAAAATTGAACAATATGCCAATGTCCTCGAAGATCGCGCACAACAAATGGAAGCATTGTCACAAACTGATCCTCTGACAGGTTTACTGAATGTTCGACATTTAAATAGTATTTTGAATGCAACTATATGTACGGCTGAACATACTTTAGAACCTGTGACGGTGGTATTTATTGATATTAATGATTTCAAAATGATCAACGATACATTTGGGCACCCACGTGGCGATCAAATTTTAAAAATAGTGGCAGATGGTATCCGCTATGTTGCTCGACTTGATGATCATTGTTTTCGATGCGGAGGTGATGAATTTTGTATCATTTTCCCAAGATGTACAGAATCTCAAGCGATAGAGAGTTTTGTACCTCGTTTGGAGCAATATATTCGCCAAATAGAACCTTCAATTAGCTTGAGTATCGGTGTCAAACAAACCGATCATGTTGAAGGGTATATTGATGCAACAACCTTAATCCATGAAGCCGATGCAAGAATGTATCAGGTGAAAAAAGAGCGTAAAACAAAAATATAGTTTTAAAAAAAGTTATTAAGTTTTTGAAAAATAGAATTAAAAAAAATTAACTCGCTATCCAAGTCGGAGTTTGAGTAAAAGCGGCTAGAAATTGTGAGGGATGGTGTTAAAATTTGGCGATTAATTTTTAAGTGCCGATATCAATGATTAAATGGATCATATTAGCGATCTTTATCATTTCGGCGTTGTATATTCAGCGTCGTGGTAAAGTTAAGCATTCGTTTTATCGTCAATTTTTTGACCATTCTACTGTGCTCGCACCGATTAATTTCTTAATGTACATGTTTTCTAAAGTACCGAATCAACCTTATATCGATACTCAATATTTCAAAGACCTAAAAATTTTAGATGAAAATTGGGAAATGATTCGTGATGAGGCGAAAGCTTTATACGACAAGGGTGGGATTAAAGCTTCAAGTAGTTACGATGATTTAGGTTTTAACTCATTTTTTAAAACAGGTTGGAAGCGTTTTTATCTTAAATGGTACGATTCAGCACATCCGTCAGCTGCTGAGCTTTGCCCAAAAACGACGGCTTTGTTGAAAACATTGCCAAGTATTAAAGCTGCGATGTTTACCGAGTTGGCACCAGATAGTCGTTTAGTACGACATCGTGACCCTTATGCAGGTTCGTTGCGTTATCATTTAGGTTTGATTACGCCAAATGATGACCGTTGCTTTATTGATGTGGATGGCGAACGTTATTCATGGCGTGATGGTGAAAGCGTTGTGTTTGATGAAACCTACATTCACTATGCTGAAAATAAAACAGATCAAAACCGTATTATCTTTTTCGCTGATGTAGAACGCCCATTAAAAACCCGTTTTATGGAAAAGTTTAACCATTGGTTTGGAAAAAGTGTCATGACCGCAGCCAGTTCACCTAATGAGGCAGGCGATCAAACAGGTGGCTTAAATAAAGTCTTTGGTTATGTTTATCAGTTTCGTTTAAAAGCCAAAGCCTTAAAAGCCAGTAACCGTCAGTTATATTATTTTTTAAAATGGTTCCTCATGTTAGGGATTTTCTTCCTGATTTTTATAAGACCGTATGTTTTTTAACAAAGATGCCCGCAAGGGCATCTTAAATATCAATAAAAAATAGAGCATCTATACAAATGATTCCAATTGGAACATGGAGTTTTTTTCATTTCTTTCTGCTGCTGATTTGCCCGCTTTTGGGTGGGATATTACTCTATATTTTTTTAGGCTGCTTTATTGGTTTTATATATAGGAAATATAAATTAAAACAAAAGGTTGTATTCTTTACTCGAAGCATGAAACTGCTCCTGTTTGTGGTCATCTTAATGAATAGTTGGAGTCTTTATTTGTCATATTCTTTCTATCAAATTGTACAAGAAATAGCACAAAAGGATGAAAATAAGGCAAAACGCAGTCGCTTTATTTTGGATCAGGATTTTCAATTTGATCAGCAACTTTTTCCAAAAGGTACACTCATTAATCTCTATAACGTGCATGATGCAGGAGAGGATTTTCGTCCTTTAAGTCTATATGGTTTGCAGGCTGCACAATTTCCACGACCCATGTATATTGCAGGTGTTTGGGTAGATGCGTACAAGGAGGAGTCTGCTTTTGTGCAGTTATTACAATTGGCACAGGATCAGGTAATCGCTCCTGTTTATATGAATGATCATAAAGGTGGATGGGTGTTGGACTCAACACGCAAAAACATCCGCTGTCAAAAAGGACAAGTGGCAGAATTTCGGGTAGGTGATCAATATTATCCAGATAAAGACTATTCAAAAGAAAATTGGTATGCCGAAGAAGTGATTACCTTTAAACCTGCGTTATGGAAGTTTGTGGGTTGCACGACAGCAGCCCCGATATTGCTTGAACCTGCGTACCAGTAAGCTATGCATTTTATAATGACAGAGTTAGAGAAGAGCCTTTGCGTAAGGGTATATTTATTCATCCGCTATATTTCACGATTTACAACTTGAAAAAGCTTACGTAAACATTACATCATGTGATGTAAATAAAGATAACAGGCTGGCTGTGAATCCAAACGCGCGTGAACACATTGAAAAAATACTGACTCATATGACCCAATTGCCTGGTGTGTACAAAATGCTAGGCAAAGATGGGGAGTTACTATATGTCGGTAAAGCGAAGAATCTAAAAAATCGTGTCTCCAGCTATTTTGTTAAAACGATTGAGCATCCCAAGACACAAGCTCTGGTTGCACGTATTTATGATATCGAGACATTGATTGTTCGTTCTGAAACTGAAGCGCTACTATTAGAACAAAATCTTATTAAATTACATCGTCCGCCATATAACATCATGCTGCGGGACGATAAGTCTTATGTCTATATCTTTGTTTCCGCAGATAAACCTTATCCTCGTATTGCCAGTGGGCGAGGTAAAGGTAAGCATCAAATCGGAAAATTTTTTGGTCCTTATCCAAGTGCGTACAGCGCGCGAGATACTCTTTTAACCTTACAAAAACTATTTAATGTAAGACAGTGTGAAAATAGCTATTTTTCTCAACGCAAACGCCCTTGTCTACAATATCAAATCAAACGGTGTACAGCACCGTGTGTGGGGTTAATTAGCCCCGAAGACTATAAAGAAGATGTTGATAATTCAATTCGCTTCTTACAAGGCGATACTAAAGAGTTGAATCAGGAATTAATCGGCAAAATGGAGCAAGCGGCAGATGTTCTTGAGTTCGAAAAAGCGGTGTTTTATCGAGATCGGTTGTCTTTATTACGTGAAGTTCAAGCCCAACAAGCGGTGTTTAAAATAAAAGGTGAGGCTGATATTCTAGCCATTGCCTATCAAGCGGGCGTCACCTGCGTACAAATCATGTATGTGCGTAATGGTCGTATGCTGGGAGGAAAAAGCTATTTTCCAGATATGTTGGGTGATGATCTTGGACAAATGCTCAGTGATTTTATTGCTAACTTCTACTTCCAAGTGGCAGATGAAATCCCTTCTGAGTTGATTGTGAATGTCGAACTTCCTGATCGAGTTCAACTCGAAGAAGCGTTACAACAAACCTTTGAGAAGAAAGTTCAGATCAAGCACAAAGTTCGAGAAACACGGGCTGAGTGGCAAGAGCTTGCACAAATGAACGTGCAGCATGCAATTAAAGGGAAGTTGAGTAATCATTTAGAGTTGAATGAGCGTTTTCATCAACTTGAACAAGTTGCGGGACGTCCGATTGATCGGATTGAATGTTTTGATATTAGTCATACGATGGGAGAAGCACCAATCGCTTCCTGTGTGGTGTTCGATCAAGGTGGGGCGCGGAAAAGAGATTATCGTCAGTTCGCCATTCAGGACATTACAGGTGGCGATGACTATGCAGCGATGCGTCAAGCACTGATTCGTCGTTATAAGAAGAATATGTTACCTGACCTTTTACTGATTGATGGTGGTAAAGGGCAGTTGCATATGGCTATGGATGTCATGCAAGAGCTTGGTCTAGATGCATTTATGATTGGGGTCTCTAAAGGCGAAGGGCGAAAACCAGGTTTAGAAACCTTACATTTTACTGATGGTACAAAGATCCAATTGCCTGAAGACCACAAAGCTTTGCATTTGATTCAGCAAGTTCGAGATGAAGCACATCGTTTTGCCATCACCAAACATAGAGCCAAGCGAGATAAACGACGTAGTAGTTCTGTATTGGAAGCAATCCCAGGTTTAGGACCTAAACGTCGACGCGATTTATTGACTCATTTTGGCGGTATACAAGGCGTGCTAAAAGCTTCAGAAAAAGAATTAATGCTTGTTCCTGGTTTGGGAGAAGTGATGGCAAGGACGATTTATAAAATTCTTCATGAATAAAAGGGAGGATTGACCGAATCTTTCATAGAGTTGTGGATAAATGATCATTCACAAAACTTAAGAAACGTTGAAAGATAAAGTGAATTTGCTCTTTAAGGAATAATAATGTCACTGCTTGGATTGTATCAACAGCTAGAACAACAAGAATGGATTGATATTCCATCAGGATGGTTGCAAGGGCGTACGGTATTTGGTGGTCTTATCGCAGGTCTGCTCATTCAAAAAGCAATTCTTACAGTCAATGATTCAGAAAAACAGCTTTTAAGTTGCAGTGTCAGCTTTGTTGGACCTGTACAGCAAGGTGCAGCCAAATTGACGGCTGAAGTATTGAGACAAGGGAAATCAGTGACGACACTTGAAATTCGTCTTTGGCAAGACGATGCAGTGCAAAGTGTTTTAGTCGCAAGCTTCGGTTTGGGGCGAGAGTCGAGAATTGTGGTGAATAACCAACCAACAGTTCCTGACTACGTAACAGCAGATCAACTGGAAAAAATGGTTTATCTTGAAGGTTTGATGCCTGAATGCTTACAACAGTTCGAATTGTGTTGGGCTGAAGGACATTATCCAATGGCAGGTAGTAAGACACCTGATTTTGGTGGATGGTGTCGTTTTTCTCCTCAATTACACTCAAATCGTGATTTATATTTGGGTGATTTATTTTCTTTAATGGATGTGTGGCCGCCAGGTGTTTTGCCAATGTTTAAAACATCAGCACCAGCGAGCTCTTTAAGTTGGCACATTACATATATACACCCGATTGAAAATCAACTGCATGACTGGTTTAAATATAAAGTCGTTACTGAGTTTGCAGAACACGGTTATTCAACAGAATATGCTTATCTTTGGGATAGTGAAAATCGATTAATTGCGATCCTTAGGCAGACGGTTGCCATTTTTGCCTAGTCGACACTTCCTCGTATTTCGTATAAAGTTGCTTACAGATGGATACAATCTCGGCACAACCTTTGTGCAATATGCATATTTGATGCGACCAACATGGCGGTGTTTATGAGCACAGGGCGAATCCTGAACATTCCTAATATTCTAACATTGGCACGTATTGCCTTTATTCCTGTTTTTTTGGTGATTGCCTATTGGCCACCAGCGATTGGAATTGCTGAGCATCATGGTGGGATGATGCGACATTTGATTTTGACCGCGATCTTTGTCCTTGCAGCTGTAACAGATTGGTTTGATGGCTACCTCGCAAGGACATTAAATCAAACATCGGCTTTTGGACGCTTTCTCGATCCTGTCGCTGATAAATTGATGGTCGCTGCTGCTTTGATTGTTTTGGTTCAATGGCAACCTACAATTTCCATGGCATTTGCTGCGATTGTGATTATTTCTCGTGAAATTACAGTTTCAGCATTGCGTGAATGGATGGCAGAATTGGGTGCAAGAACCAATGTTGCGGTTTCAACCGTAGGTAAATATAAAACTGCCTTTCAAATGATTGCGATTAGCGTATTTTTGTTGAACTGGAAGCCATTAGAAATCTGGGCGTATGCTTTATTGTATGCTGCGGTGATATTAACCTTGTGGTCGATGATTATATATCTACGAGCTGCATGGCCTTATTTAAAACAGCCCTAATTGCTCTCATCAATCTAATAGCATCAAATCTAAGAAGCTCTCTAACTAGAGGGCTTTTTTATTGCCTCATATACAGCTCAAGAAAAAAGCCCATAACGAATATGAGCTTAGTTCTCTGAGGAAAGTCATGCTCTTTTTGGGAGAGTATGCTGAAGAACATAATCATAATATGAGAATATACTGATATTTACAACGCATGAAAGTGTAAAGATTTTTTAATATTCTCAGTTTTGATTTGCTTGGTTTTCAGTCAGTGTTGCAAATTTATATTCGATCTGAGCTGCATTGCTTTGTAAGATTTCGATAAGCTTCTGAATATTCAGAAAATCAAAACGATTTTTTGATGCAACTAAGGTCAAGGCGATCGGTGCTTCCTTTGTGGAAAAACGTATCGGTACAGACAGACCGCAAACTTGTGGATCAATTTCACCTTGAGATAAATAAAATCCCTGCTTTTTGATTTTTTTCATCTGTTGAGCGAATTCATCTAGATCATGGGCAAAGCCAACTTTGGCAAGCTCATTTGAGAATTGCTCATAGTAAGACTGAATTCTTTGTTTGGTTAAATGAGCAATCACAATTTTAGGTGATGCCCCCACATATACAGGTCGAGGACAGCCACGTCCGTATGAAAGCAGCTCGGCTGCTTTGAAGGTTTCATGATGTAAATCAATACAGTAATCATGATTCAAATAGGTGAGTAAGCAGCAAAGTTCTGTACGATCTACGATGTCTCGCATGAACGGAATACTGATTTGTACTAAAGGATCTGTACTATGCGAAATATAGTCTAAAACCGCTATTTTAGAGCCTAAAGTGTAGTCACCAGATGTTCCACTAATACGTTTCAAGATATCAGTTGATACTAGTTCCTTTAAATAGCGATATGCAGTGGGTTTTGAGAGATTGAGCTCATCACAAATGATATCAACGTTGATAATCGGGCGAGAAACTGAAAATAAGTCCAGTACAGTGAGAATTTTACCAAAACTCGAAATTGCCATGATGAGCTGTTTACTCCTTAAAAATAGTCTAAAGCTGTGGCTTTTATTTGCTTTATAACAGAAAAGTCATTCAGCGGGTATGCACTTTTAGCGTAGTTGATTCTAAAACGTATGAATAAGTTCTCTGATGAGAAAAATGATATTTTTTGCATGATATATTTTATATTTAATTAAATAATTATCAAATTGTGATAATTTATGTTGACTAAATTGCTTAGTTTTGAAAAAATTATAAGCACAATTTCTTCATTGGATAATTTGTTTTAAATTTATCCCTGAAATGTTTGCCATTCCGATCAGTTCATTCTATTTCACGGTCAATTGAATGCTCTTTTAGTCTCTATCAAGAAGCTAAATGCAGCTGAGTTGTGTTGTGAATTTGCGTTTCCTAACGCGGTTAGTATTGAGAAAAGTTCATGTTATTTAAACAGTTGTTGGCTTTTAGGCCGAGTCGACTTGATATTATTTTTGCGTGCAAAACCTTTGTCGCAGGGATGTTGGCACTGTTTATTTCATTTGAGCTTGATTTGATTAACCCAATGTGGTCGATAGGGACGGTATTAATTATTGCCAGTCCTTACTCTGGAATGGTTTCTTCCAAATGTATTTATCGCTTGGTTGGTACGGCTGCAGGAGCAATTATCGCGTTGCTTTTGACACCACATTTTATCAATACGCCGTGGTTGTTTACGATCATCTTGGCACTGTGGGTCGGGTTTGCACTGTATATATCGCTCTTGGATCGTACTCCACGTAGCTATGTATTTATGTTGGCTGGATATTCCACCGCAATGATTGTGTATAACGCCATCACTTATGTTGATAGCTATAATATTTTTGATATTGCTCTTGCACGAGTTTTAGAAATCTCTGTAGGTGTGATTTCAACCGCTGTCGTTTCAGCAACTTTTTTTCCTGTTCATGTAGGTGCCATGATTAAACAACGTGTCATCAAAATTTTGCAGGATCTGGAAAATATTTTTGAAAAACTCATTTCAGCCCAAGATACAAACCAAAATTACACACAAATTTTAGGGGTGATCACTCGTGATGCATCAGATATTCATGCTCTAGCAGTTCATCTCGCTTATGAAAAAGGCGAGTTGCAAGGTATGACCAAACCTCTACAAGAAATGCTGCATCAGGTCTCGCTTGTTGTAGCCAATCTAGTTGCCATGTCTCAACGGATTAAACAATTAGAGCAAATGCCATTAACTACATTAGCTCCAAGGTTAAGCCAACTACGACAACAGACCTTACAGTTTTTAAATCAAGAAAAACAATTAACTGCCGATAACTTACGTGATTTACCACCACAGTTTGAACAAGATTTTAGCGAATTGATTGCGATGGCTTCGTCTGGACAAAAGACTGTGTTGGCTGCCTTAAAAATGGATGTACGTCATTTTATCGCCAATATGTTGGCAGTGAAGTTACTTTGGCAACAGATCCAGAAAGGTTATAAAGAAATCCCATCAGAGATAACTACGATCACCACCAAATATCCAAGTTTACACCGTGATCATGGTATCGCGGTACGCGGTGGAATCAGTGCGGTTCTCATCACTTTCATCGTGACAGGAGCGTGGATTTTATCAGGTTGGAAAGCTGGATTTATGATGGCGCAAATGGGTGCGATCACAGCGTGTATTTTGACTGCTTTGGATAATCCTGTGCCTGTGTTGCGCATATTTATCTGGGGGAGCATCGTTTCAGCGGGATTGGTTTTTATTTATGCGTTTGGAATTTTTCCCCACATTACGCACTTTTGGCAGTTAGCACTGGTACTTTTTCCAATTTTCCTTGTGGCTGTAAGCATGATGGCAAATCAAATGCTAATGCCGATTGGTATGGTTTTAGGCATTAATACCATGATGGGGCTGAATTTACACAATAAATATTCAATGGATGCGGTGTCTTATTTAGACAGCTCCTTTGCCATGATTTTAGGTGTTTTGGTCTCATTAATTGTGATTGATTTGGTTCGTGCTGTTTCACCCGATACAAGCGCAACACGTATTTTAAGTTTGCATTACCAAGCGATGCGTCAAGCTTTAACACTGAGTTATGGGATTGATTTCAAAATTCATTTACGCAGCATGCTTGATCGAGTTGGGGTTCTAAATAGCAAGATGGTACAAAATGCTGAACTGAAATATGCCATCCAAAATGCCTTAATTGAAAGTGCATCGATTGTTGATCTTGTGCGATTACAGGAAATCCGCCAAAAGCTTCCACATTATGTGGACTTGCAAATGCAAATTGCTCTTTTAGAGCAGCAGCTTGCTGAATATTTTCAAACACAATCAGAGCAACTTTCACTTCAAACTTTTCCAACGAAAATCCTTCAGCAAATCGAAGTGGTCAAGCATCTTGCAACGCCAATTAGTGAAGATGAGTTGTATTAAAGATTATTGATTTCACTGAATAATATTCTCAAAAGCATAGGGCATGCTTCAGATTTAGAGGTGAATTTAAATATGAATAACGTTGAGGTTGCTCATGGGTGAAATCAATCTATATGGAATTTATATTCCAACGTTGTTAGTGCAAGCCGTGATTGCTTATGTGCTGTTTAAGATGTTGAGTCCATTTGTAGACCGTTTCGCTCAGATGGGATGGATCGGGTTACCCAGTATTTTTAATCTCTGCTTCTATTTAGCTTTGATGCTTTGTGTGCATGAGATTTTTGTCCGACTTTGGATTTGAGCTAAATTTTTGATTGTTTAAATTTCTCTGATTTAAAAATGAGTAGTAAAGGTGAAGAACATGAATGCATTTGATATGCGAAAAGTCATACGACCCGTGGTTCTTTTCATTGCCATTATTGTGGCGATATACACGGTTGTGCATTTATGGAATTACTATAATGCGGCACCTTGGACGCGAGATGGTCGTGTCCGTGGCGATGTCATTCAAGTGGCTTCAGATGTCAATGGTTTGGTGACTGAGGTTTTGGTACAAGACAACCAAACTGTAAAGAAAGGACAGGTCTTGTTTAAAATTGATGTCGCACGTCAAGCATTGGATGTGGAGCAAGCCAAATCTGATCTTGCGAAAGCTAAAGCAGGTCTAGCACAAGCTCAAGCGACTCTCGCGGGTACCAAAGCTAGCTTAGTAAAGACCGAAGCCAATATGAAACTTGCCGAAAAGAATGCAGCTCGATATACCAGTCTTATGGATGGTGCAATTTCCAAACAGGAACAAGATCAAGTTTTTGCTGCACGTGATCAAGCTTTTGCTGAACGCGAACAATTAAAAGCAAGTATTGAACAAGCCAATGCTGCGATTGAACAGCAACATGCGTTACTGGATGTGGCGACAAGTAATTTGCACTTGGCAGAATTGAATTTACATCGTTCAGAAGTTGTTGCTCCTGCCGATGGAACTTTATCAAATTTTGATTTACGTGTGGGTAATTACGTTAAAGTTGGACAAGCTGTAGCAGCTCTTTTAGATCGTCAGCAACTTTATGTGGTTGGTTATTTTGAAGAAACAAAACTTGACCGTATTCATGTTGGAGATATTGCAACAGTTCAATTGATGGGGGACAAACAACGTATTCGTGGTCATGTGCAAGGTATTGCATCTGGGATTGAAGATCGCGAGCGTTCGGGCAGTTCAAACTTATTGGCAAATGTAAATCCAACTTTTAGTTGGGTACGATTGGCTCAACGAGTGCCTGTGAAAATTGTATTAGATGAACCACCACAAAATCCATTGGCATTCGTTTCTGGACGCACTGCAACGGTGAGAGTGATTGAGAAATAAGCTTTGAAGTTGTTAATAAATGAAACCTGTAGAGTGATATTGGTTAGGAAAGCTCATAAGCTCAATTCAACGTTGTTATTCCGTTCCGCCTTCAATGTTAATTCAGCTCAAAAGGCGATATGGATATCGCCCGCCAAGATATTCATTTATATCTAAGATGTCTGATTAAGGTGTGATGCCTGTAGGATCGCGATACCAGCTTTGTATCAACAACGCTGCTGCAAAGCTATCTGCTGATAAGCGTTTTGCTTGACCTTTACTTTGATAAGATTCGAGTTCTTCTCTCGCTTCACGAGTTGTTAGGCGTTCATCCACCATCCACGTTTGGATATTTGTCTGGTGACGTAAACGACGAGCGAATTTACGAGCGCGTACAGAGAGTTCGGATTCACTATCATCCATATTCAAAGGTAGCCCGACTAGAAATAAGTTCGGTTGCCACTCTTTAACAAGTTTGAGTAATTGGTTCCAGTCAGGGATGCCATCTTTCATTATAAATAAAGGCAGTGGATTGGCACTTTCAATCGCGGATTGACCAATCGCAATGCCCATTTTTTGTGTACCAAAATCAAATGCCATAATCGACTGGGAAGTTTCTATATCAGGCATGACCAATCTCAGAAGCAAACCAAGTACGATCTACACCGATTTTTTTATAAGCCGCATCCCAACGATCGCCGTATGGAAGATTAAAAATAAGATCCATATCTGAATCGCAAATCAACCAGTCACCACGAGTGATTTCATCTTCAAGTTGATTTTTACCCCAACTCGCATAGCCTAGAGCAATTTGATAGCGACCAACGCCTTCATTGTGAGCAATCGCATCTAAGATATCTTTACTGGTGGTAATGCAGACATTTTCTCCTACCGCAATAGAGGAGTGCCAAGTCGGTTGACCAGTATGTAGAACGAAGCCTGCTTCTGGGCGTAAAGGACCGCCCTGCAAGACCGCGTGAGGGTGAACATTATCAGCATCAATCTCCAAATCATTGAGAAGTTCTTTGATTTGTAAATCAGACGGACGATTGATAATGATGCCTTGTGCACCGTCTTCATCATGGCGCGCAACATAGATGACAGTATTTGCAAAGAAGTCATCTGCCATGTCTGGTGGAGCGATGAGACAACGGTGAGTTAAGTATTGTTTCGTCACCTAGGCGGTTCTCCATCAAAAGAATGTACGTTTCTATCTATATAGGTTCTTTATATCAACATACAAGAGTTAATCGGATTTCGCCAATCATTTTCTGATATTTTGCCCTAAAAATCAGGCAGGCTGAAACTTAAGCTGTCGCAACTGCTTCGCATGTTGCAAAGTTGTCTCACTAATTTCGACACCACCAGACATACGAGCAAGTTCTAGAATACGCTGTTCTTCGTCGAGTTCGATGATGGTACTGCTAGCTGGATCAGTTTGTTGTTTTTTGACCAGTAGATGTTGATCGGATTGCGCCGCAACCTGTGCTTGGTGAGTAATACATAGTAATTGAACATGCTGTGCTAAATCAGCCAGTAATCGTCCTACAACTTCTGCAGTTCCACCACTAATTCCGACATCAATTTCATCAAATACTAGAACTTCTGCTTCGGTCTTCTCAGCATTCATGACTTGCATGACTAAAGCAATACGAGAAAGCTCACCACCTGAGGCAACTCGTGCTAATGGTTGTGGAGGAATTCCTTTATTTGCAGTGAATAGCAGTTGAATAAAGCTTAGGCCTTCTGATGATGCTTGTTCTAATGGTTCGAATTTGAATTCAAAATGAGCTTCAGGAAGAGCCAAAGGTTTGACTTGTTCCGTCAGTTGTTTGGCTAGTGGAATCGCAGCGGTGCGACGAATATCATCTAAGTGCTGTGCTTTTTCAATAAAGGATTGATAGGCAATTTCAACTTGTTCAGCCAAAGTTTCAGGATCTTCAAGTTGATGAAGTTGTTCTAATTCCTGTTGCCATTGTTCAAAATCTTGTTTGAGGGACTCTGGTTGAGTTCTGTATTTACGTGCCAGACGATGGAAGATTTCAAGTGTAGAATTTAATTGCTCCATGCGTTCAGGATCGAAACTTTGGCGATCTATGAACTGACGCAAGCTTGCTGTGGCATCTTCAATTTCGCTTTGTGCATTTAATAAAGAATTATAAATGGTTGAAAGCAGTTCGCTGCGTCCAGCATGAGACTCTAACCGACGGATAATCGATGAGATTTCTTGAGTAATATTTTGTTCAGCTACATCTAATACATTTAGGCTATAACCACAGTCTTGCATGATGTGTTCGTGATGGCTTAAGCGATCAAATTCTTGTTCAATTTCTCGATAGTCTGTTTGTACGATTTCTTCAAGTTCCTCTAATTGTGCTTCTAAGCTTTGTATCTTTTGCAGGCGAGTGGCTTGCGCATCTAACGCGGCTTGGTGTTGTCGAATATTTTGCTGCCAAATGCTATACGATTCACGAACTGCTTGTGCTTGATCACCAAAATTGTGATAACGATCTAACCAGTGTTTTGGATAAGGTGGTTCTAGAAGTTGTTGCTGGCTGTGCTGGCTGTAGAGTTGGACTAATAATCGCCCGATTTCTTTAAGTTCAGCAAGGCTACTAGGTCTTCCATTAATCCAAGCTTTACTACGGCCAGTTGCAAATATGACGCGACGCAAATGAATCTCGCCTGATTCATCATCAAGCTCATGATCTATGAGCCAATTGGCTTCAGCACTATCAGCTTGGTAGCTAAAAATAGCCGTAACGTCAGCTTTATCTGCACCATATCGGACATAATTTGTATCTGTGCGTTCACCCAAACATGCGGATAAGGCATCTAACAATAAAGATTTTCCTGCGCCTGTTTCTCCTGTGAGAACATTAAAGCCTTGTTCAATATCTAAAGCTAAGTGGTCAGCGAGTGCAAAATTAATTAAAGTTAAATGGGTGAGCATAAACGCATCCAATGCACAGATTGTTTTGCTTAAAGATAGAGAGTTTTTATAGTGGCGACAAGTCGTGATTCACCTATTTTGTTGCTTTCACTACAAAACGATTTATTGGAATTTGGAAAAATGAATAAGTCATATTGTTTGATAAGCAAAGAGCTGAAAGTGCATGATTTCAAGCTGATCCATAATTTAAACTAATAATGTTTTAGCGGTGTTGTTTTTTTAAGTGCTTCAGATGGTTTATTTCTGAAGTCGATATCATATATTGAAGTTTGATTTTCTTAATATTCATTATTCATCGCGGTGCAAATTACTTTGTGCTTGGCAAAATTAACGAAGATCATTCTGTCCACTGGTAACATGGTTGTTTGCCTTGTGATTGGGCAAAAGTTCCTTTGCTAGTTTTTCTTTATTTGGCATAGCTGTTCGCCTTGCACTCAGGCAAAGTTACACTTTGTGCTTTTTCGCCACTCGTAACATAACTACTCGTCTAGCACTCGGACAAAGCTTCGCTTTGTTTTTTCCTCGTTCAGGTATGAAAATTGCTGTATTTACGCCAGAAAATGGATTGATTAGTTGTAAAGGCACAATTAAACTACGTCCAGCATAACCTAATATAAATGCGGCAGAATTTGGAGAGTACGCATGAGTTCAGTGCAGTTTGATCATGTAACGGTCATTAAGAAATCGAATGTGTATTTTGGCGGGGCATGTATTAGCCATACAGTACAATTTGAAGATGGTACAAAAAAAACTTTAGGCGTTATTTTACCTACTGAACAACCTTTGACTTTTGAAACACACGTCCCAGAGCGTATGGAAATTATTTCTGGTGAGTGTCGTGTAAAAATTGCAGATAGTACAGAAAGTGAATTATTCCGTGCGGGGCAGTCATTCTATGTCCCTGGAAACAGTGTATTCCATATTGAAGCAGATGAAGTACTTGATTATGTGTGTCATTTAGAAGGTTAACCTTTTCCTTCATAAATCGAGTACACTATATCTGAAGAAAATCCTGTAAAGTCATTTACAGGATTTTTTTATTAAATTCCCTTGCGGAGCTATTCGCTCCTCACCTGTAAAGTCATTTACAGGATTTTTTATTTTCAAAATCCCCCCAAATATCCTGCTTTAAGTGGGAATGCAGAAAAGAGGTCGCTCATGGCAAAACCTGAATATTATTATGGCGTTCATTCCGTGGAGTCATTATTAGAATTGGAGCCTGAGCGAGTACTCACATTGTTTACGCTTAAAGGTCGAGATGATCAGCGTTTACAAAAAATCTTAGCACTTGCGGAACCTTTCGGGATTAGTGTGCAAAAGGCAAGCCGTGACAGTCTGGAAAAACTAGCAGGAATGCCATTCCACCAAGGGGTTGTTGCTGCTGTACGTCCTCATCCAACGCTTAATGAAAAAGATTTAGATCAATTAATGCAGCAGCATCCCGATGCGTTATTGTTGGCACTTGATCAAGTGACTGATCCACATAATTTAGGTGCTTGCATCAGAACTGCAGCCGCAATGGGAGTTCAAGCAGTCATCGTACCTAGAGATCGTTCAGCAAGTTTGACGCCAACAGCACGTAAAGTTGCAGCAGGTGGTGCAGAAAAGGTTAAGTTTATTCAGGTCACTAATCTTGCTCGTACCTTAGCGCATTTAAAAGAGACTACTCATACTCGTGTGATTGGTACAATGCTTGATGAGAAGGCTTTGCCTATTCAGCAATGTGATTTTAGTGGTTCGGTTGTGATAGTGATGGGCGCTGAAGACACAGGACTTCGACCAATTACCCAATCGCAATGTGATCAAACAGTGTTTATCCCAATGGCAGGTGATTTGCAGAGTTTAAATGTAAGTGTTGCAACAGGTATGGCACTTTATGAGGCATGTCGACAGCGTACTACTGTATAATCATCGTTACGCTCTATTCAAAATTGAAAAATGACAGTTCGCTCGCAAGGTTATCTTTTTGTCCTGATCACGATGTGTATATGGGGCGGATTTACTATTTTTTCCCGACTTAATGCGCATTGGCATGTCAGTATGTGGGATTTGGTTGCGATGCGCTTTGCAATTGCTTCTGTTATTTTAGTGCCTGTTTTAATTTATAAAAAAGATTTTGCCTTTTTATGGCATCCACGCCCTTTGATTTTGGCACTGATCGGCGGTCTAGGCTATTGTTTTACCGTATATACCGCTTTTCTGCATGCCCCAGCTGCACATGCTGCTATTTTTTTAAATGGTTGTATCCCTTTGTGTACTGCTATTGCTGCATATTTATTATTTAGACAGCCTTTTGATAAACATACGTGGTTCAGTATTGCAATTATGATGAGTGCATTATTAGTCATGAGTTATTTAATGCTGCATGATCAAAGTGCTGTATTGGGTTGGGGGGATCTGTTGCTGTTTATTAGTGCGGTGTGGTGGGGTATTTTTACCGTTCTCCTAAAGCAATGGAAGCTATCTGCTTGGCATTCAACAGCGGGTGTAGTAATTTGGTCTGCGATCATCTATCTACCAATCTATATTTTATTTATTCCAAAACATTTTCAAGATGCAGAACCTCTTCACCTCTTGATCCAAGGGCTTTTTCATGGTGTGTTGGTGGTGATCGTTGCGACTTTGACTTATGTTGCAGCTATTCAAAGATTAGGCGCATTTAAAACGGGAAGTATTGTAACTTTAGCACCATTTATAGCAGCTGTTGTCGCTGTTCCATTGTTAGATGAACCAATCAATCTCGCCATTATCAGTGGTTTGATTGGAATGGCGATTGGTGCACTTCAACCGTGGCGATGGTTTCAAAAAGACACCTTAGAGGCTCAGCTCGAACAACAAAACAAAAATTAATATTCAGCGCGTTGCAGATAACTGAGATGTAATGGTTTTAATTGTTGGTGTAGATGTTCTAGTAACCCATCATTTACCACAATGTCATTTGCCAAACGTTGCTTTTCAGAGCGAGACATTTGTGCTTCAATAATATGACGAATTTGCTCTTCACTTTGCCCATCTCGTTGACTTGCGCGTTCCAATTGAACGTGCTCACTTGCATCGATCAATAAAGTATGATGAACGAGTTCATGTTGATTAGTTTCAAACAAAAGCGGTGAGACTAAAATGACATAGGGGCTTTCAGCTTGTTGTAATTGTTGAATGATAGATTGGCGAATAGCGGGATGTGTGATTTTTTCTAATGTCATACGTGCTTCAGGATGGCTGAAGATATGTTCTCTCAAGGCTCGACGATTTAAAGTTCCATCTTCTAATAGAACCCAATCTCCAAAAGCACGGTGTATTTCTTTTAAAGCAGGTTGATTTGGTGCTACGACTTCTCGAGCAACAATATCTGCATCTATTACAACAATACCTTGGGACTCAAACCATTGGGTTGCAGCAGATTTACCACTCCCAATACCACCCGTAATCCCCAAGATAAATGTCATATTAACCCCCAAGATACACTTTCATGATTTGCTCACCCCATAGAAAGGCAATCCAACCAGCAATTGCAATATAAGGACCAAATGCAAAAGGTTGATTTTCACCGCGCATTTTCATCAGCATAATACCAATAATTGCACCTACCATAGAAGAGAGTAATACGATGAGGGGTAACATCATCGGACCCATCCATGCACCAAGGGCGGCAAGCAGTTTAAAATCTCCATAGCCCATGCCTTCTTTGCCGGTGATGATTTTAAATAGGTAATACACAATCCAAAGACATAGAAAACCGATTAAATAGCCCCAGATCGCAGCACTAGCCGTTGTATAGATTGCAAAAGTATTAATACCTAGACCTAATGCTGCTAAAGGTAGCGTAAATCGATCAGGTAGTAATTGTGTATCAAAATCAATAAAAGTGAGTGCAATAAGTGTCCACGTTAGAATTAAGCCGAACAGCATCTGAATTGTTGCACCGAATACTGCTACAACGATCAATGAACAGATCATAGTAAGTAGTTCAATCAACGGGTAACGAATGCTAATTGGATTTTTGCAAGTGCCACATTTACCACGTAGCGCTAACCAACTAATAAGGGGGATGTTTTGGAACCATTTAATTGGCGTTTGACACTTAGGGCAGGTAGAAACTGGCTGACTTAATGTTAACTTGCTCTGATCTATGATCGGTTGTTCAGGGTGTAAAAGCATTTGGCATTCTTGATGCCATTCTTGCTCCATCATTTTTGGAGTGCGAAAGATCACAACATTTAAAAAACTGCCGATGCACAGGCTGATTAATCCAACTGCAAGGTAAAGTGCAGTTGGATTTTCTAAAAAGTAAAGGAAAAAAGATTGCATTACACTACAGAACCCATTTGGAAGATTGGTAGATACATGGCAATAACGAGACCACCCACTAACACACCAAGTATTGCCATAATAAGAGGTTCCATCATCGAAGTCAGACCATCGACTGCGTTGTCGACCTCATTTTCATAGTGTGTCGCGACTTTATCTAACATCGAATCAAGTGCACCTGACTCTTCACCAATTGCGACCATCTGAATTGCCATAGCAGGGAAGCGGTTTGAAACACGCATAGCAAATTGAAGTTGTTGTCCAGTCGCAACATCTTCTCTAATCTTAAGTACAGCTTCTTCATAAACAACATTATTGGTTGCACCTGCTGTAGATGTAAGCGCATCAATTAATGGCACGCCCGCCGCAAATGTCGTTGCTAGTGTACGACTGTAACGAGCAATAATTGCTTTGTATACGAGATCACCAAAGATTGGCAGTCTTAAAGCAAGTTTATCTAAGCCATCTCTAAATTTTTTACTGCGTTTTTTAGCTTCTAGGAATGCCGCAATAATTGCACCAATAACGATAATTAGAATGAACCAATACTTTTGCATCCATTCGGACATGCCGACAACCATTTTGGTAAATGCAGGTAAGTCTGCACCAAATGAACTAAATAGGTCTTGGAAAACGGGGACTACTTTAACCATCAAAATAATTGTAACGATCACAGCAACTACAATCACTGTAATCGGGTACTTCATTGCTTTTTTAATTTTTTGTTTGAGTAACTCACTTTTTTCCTTATATACAGCGACACGATCTAGCATGGTCTCAAGCGCGCCAGATTGTTCACCTGATTCAACCAGTGAACAAAATAAGGTATCGAAATATTGAGGATATTTTTTTAAAGCACCAGCGAAAGTATTACCACCTTCAACCTCGCTTTTTAATCCCAGGACAACCTCACGCATGGATGGGTTTTCCAAGCCTTCAGCAACTATCTCGAAACCTTGTACCAAGGGTACACCCGCTTTCATCATTGTAGCTAATTGGCGTGTGAAAACCGTAATATCTAAGGTCGTTACTTTTTTCTTCATAAAACCTTCGAGAATGTTTTTACGTTTTTCTCGAATATTTTTAATTGTCACACCTTGTTTACGTAAGGTGACTTTTGCTAAAGCCATATTACGTGCTGGAAGTTCCCCTTTAATTTTTGCCCCTGTACGATCGACCCCTTCATAGGCAAAAGTAGGCATCATTTGCGCTTTTTTCGCTGCCATGACCATTAATCCTTTTTATTGATTTTATTCACTTGTTACTCGGTTAACTTCTTGCAAAGAGGTGATCCCTTGCATTACCTTTTTTAAACCAGAACGGCGTAGATTATTGAAACCAGCCTTTTCAGATGCTGCTGCAATTTGTAGTGCATTTCCATCTTCCATAATAATCTTGGAAATCTCGGGTGTCACTTTCATTACTTCATAAATACCGACACGCCCTTTATATCCTTCACGACAAGCATCGCAGCCGACAGGTTGAAAAATTTGAAAGTCAGGGTTGGCTAAATCTTGTTCAGTGAAGCCCATTTCTAAAAGGCTTTGCTTAGGAATCTCGATAGGTTGTTTGCATTCCGAGCATAGGCGGCGGGCTAAACGTTGAGCAATCACTAGATTAACCGAGGTTGCAATATTGAAAGAGGGAACCCCCATATTGCGTAGTCGTGTGAGTGTTTCAGGAGCGCTGTTGGTATGTAGGGTTGACATCACCATGTGACCTGTTTGAGCTGCCTTAATTGCAATTTCAGCTGTTTCGAGATCACGAATCTCACCGACCATGATGACATCAGGATCTTGACGTAAAAATGCTTTTAATGCTGCTGAGAAAGTTAAACCTGTTTTAGGGTTGACGTTAACTTGGTTAATACCTTCTAAGTTAATTTCGACGGGATCTTCTGCGGTCGAAATATTGGTATCTTCTGTATTTAAGATATTTAAACCTGTATACAACGATACAGTTTTCCCTGAGCCTGTTGGACCTGTAATCAGAAGCATACCCTGAGGCTTTTCTAATGCACTCATAAAGAGTTCTTTTTGTTCATCCTCATAGCCTAATGCTTCAATACCTAACATTGCGCTTGAAGGATCTAAAATACGAAGAACCAGTTTCTCTCCAAATAAAGTTGGAAGTGAGTTAACACGAAAATCAATCGCTTTAGTCTTAGATAGTTTAAGTTTGATGCGACCATCTTGAGGCATACGCTTCTCAGAAATGTCCATTTGAGACATGACTTTTAAACGAGACGCTAAACGAGTTGCGAGTTGTAGTGGTGGGTTTGCAATTTGTCTGAGTACACCATCCACACGATAACGCACGCGATACATTTTTTCATAAGGTTCAAAATGTAAGTCAGAGGCTCCCATGCGAATCGCATCAATCAATAACTTGTTGATATATTTGACGATAGGTGATTCATCTTGATGGTTTGTATCATCATCCTCAGTCGTGTTGTTTGTATCAGTCGATGCAACATCAACATTATCTAAGTCAAAGTCGTCATTTTCCCCAAAATCAAAACTGCCGCTATCTCCAAATTGCTGATCAATCAGTTTTTCGAGTTTATTGTGCTCAACAATCACAGGTTCGATATTTAATTTGGTATTGAACCTGATTGCGTCTAATGCATCAATATTCGTCGGGTTACTGGTCGCAACATACAAAATCTGACCACGTTGAATGAGTGGAACAACACGATGTTTTTGAATCAGTTTGCTGTCAGTTATTTCACGAGGTAATAGAGCTGTATCAAATACAGCAAGATCAAAGAGTGGCTCACCAAACTCTAAAGAGATGCTTTCCGCAATTGTCAGAGGTGATAGACGATGATGTTCAATTAAGTGAGCAACAATATCTTGTTGTGCTTTTTTTGCAGCATCAATCGCACTCTGCATATTTGATGCAGCAATGTGACCATCATCGACTATGCGTCGAATAAACCCCGAAAATTTTGGAGACGTATGTATTCCTGACATCTGTCCGCCTTATGACAATATGGTTATAATAGCTATATATCAAAATTATACTTTCGTTACGTAAAATTACTACCATTGAAAGTGTCGTTTTTGACTTGATTAAGCTTTAAAACTTTGAACTGATCGAATCTTTTGCAAATTTATTTTTATCATAAACTTGTAGTTATGATGTTTTGAATAAATAAATGTCTCAGCCAACCAAATCCACTTTGGTTAAACTGATAATACTCTTTTTCATCCCATAGTCACTGCTTTAAATTCAAACGATATAAAAAAACTGAATTTTCTAAAAAACTGTGTAAAATATGCAGCATTTTTTAGAATTTATTCGTAGGTTGGCGGAGTATGTCGAATTCGACCATTACCCCTTGGGTTGTTGGCAATTGGAAAATGAATCCAATGCATGCTGACGCTTTAAAATTAGTAGAAGAATTTAAACTGTTACTACAACAGGAACCTATTTCTCAAGCGGCATGTCATATTGGTGTTTCTCCAATATCGATTGCGCTTACAAATATACAAGCACATTTAGCTGAATTTAATCGAACAATCTATACGGTCGCTCAGGACGTTTCCAAAATTGCTGGCACAGGGGCATATACAGGCGAGGTCAGTGCTGAATTGCTAAAAGATAGTCAAATCGAATTTGTACTGATTGGACATTCTGAGCGTCGAGAGTTATTCGGTGATAATGTAGAAATCATCAAGGCTAAACTCAACAATGCTTTAAATGCAGGATTGACTGTGATTTATTGTGTTGGTGAAAGTTTAGAGCAGCGCGAGCAGGGCGCTGCTGAACAAGTTGTATTACAACAAATTTGTGATATCGCAGCGATTGTGAAGCCTGATCAATGGCAGCATATTGTGGTCGCTTATGAGCCGATTTGGGCGATTGGCACTGGAAAGACTGCTTCTCCTGCTGATGCGCAAATGATGCATGCAAAAATTCGTGAAGGTTTAAAACAAATCACACCTTTCGGAGCAAATATTGCTATTTTGTATGGCGGAAGTGTGAAAGCTGAGAATGCTGTTGAATTAGCTGCATGTCCAGATATTAATGGCGCTCTTGTTGGTGGTGCATCACTCAATGCGCAATCCTTCTTCCAAATCGCAAAAGCTTTTGCTCAAAGCAAATAACGAGGAATAGAAATGTATAGTTTTATACTCGTTGTACATATCATTTTGGCAATTTTGATTATTGCTCTGGTTCTTGTACAACAAGGTAAGGGTGCTGAAGCTGGCGCATCTTTTGGTGGTGGCGGTGCTGCCACAGTATTTGGTGCTTCGGGTGCAGGTAACTTCTTGACCCGTTTAACTGCTATTTTTACTGCATTATTTTTTGTAACTAGTTTGACCTTGGCTGTGTTTGCTAAAAAACAAACGACAGATGCATATACGCTTAAATCAGTTCAAACGACGACAACAGCTCCTGCCTCATCGTCTGAAACTTCATCAAACGCGCCAAAAACAACTGAATAAGTTGATTTAGGACTTTTCTTTTTCGCTTTAAACGAATAGAATGCGTCCCACAAAGCTGCGGTGGTGGTGGAATTGGTAGACACGCTACCTTGAGGTGGTAGTGCTTTCGGGCGTGGGGGTTCAAGTCCCCCCTTCCGCACCAAACTTAATAACCAGTAAGTTTGGTGTATGCAGTGTTTTGTTGATGCGGGATGGAGCAGTCTGGTAGCTCGTCGGGCTCATAACCCGAAGGTCGTTGGTTCAAATCCAGCTCCCGCTACCATTTGATTAAGGTGCAACTTAATCAAGCAAGTATGAAAACTTGAATTGACTTTTTTTCATATTTGTATATAATTTTTGCACGTTGATGCGGGATGGAGCAGTCTGGTAGCTCGTCGGGCTCATAACCCGAAGGTCGTTGGTTCAAATCCAGCTCCCGCTACCAAGTTTCTTAAAAGAGGCTCACAATAAGGTGGGCCTTTTTGCACAGTGGGCAATGCTTTTCTGTGTAACATAGGGGCGATTTACGCCCTTTTTTATTGGTTGTTTAGCTATCGTGTAGTGTTCGACATCAATTGGTCAAATAGTCGTGCTTCACTATACGGTTAAGATTGATTGGCTCGCATGAGAGCGACGAGAGTAAATGAAATTATCAAATAAATCTCAAGCATTGCATGATCTTATCGCGCCAGCTGTAGCTGCGTGTGGTGTAGATCTGTGGGGGATTGAATTCCTTCCACAAGGAAAGCGTTCTTTATTACGTATTTATATCGATAAACCTGTCGATGAGAACGCAGAACCTATTCTGAATGAAGATGGTGAATTAGAACAAGGGCGTGGTATTGGCGTTCAAGATTGTGTGCTCGTTACACAACAAGTGGGTGCAATGCTTGATGTTCATGATCCTATTTCTGGTGAATATGCTCTTGAAGTATCATCACCTGGTTGGGATCGACCATTTTTCCAATTAAATCAATTACCAGCATATATTGGACAACAAGTGGCTTTGCGCTTGATTGCTGCCGTCGAAAACCGTCGTAAGTTTCAGGCGAAATTGCTTTCTGTAGATTTGGAAAATGAACTGATCCAAGTTGAAGTAGAAGGTAAACACGTGCTTGAAATTGATAGCAATAACATTGATAAAGCAAATTTAATCTATCAAGACTAATATTAACTTAATTTTATAAGAAATCGGTAGGTGACTTATGGGCCGCGAAATTCTTACCGTTGCAGAAACGGTTAGTAATGAAAAAGGTGTTAGTCGTGAAGCGATCTTCCAAGCGTTAGAGCAAGCCCTTGTTGCAGCAACGAAGAAAAAGTTTTACGAAGGTACACATTCAGAAGAAGCTCAACTTCGCGTTGAGATTGATCGTAAAACAGGTGATTACCGTACTTTCCGTCAATGGACTGTTGTTGCGGACGAAGATCATGAAATGCCAGCTTGCCAAGATGCAATTTCAGATGTAGATCCATCGAAATGGTCGATTGGTGATGTGCGCGAACTTGAAGTTGAGTCAATCGAGTTTGGTCGTATTGCTGCACAGATCGCAAAACAAGTGATTGTACAAAAGATTCGTGAAGCTGAGCGTGCATTGGTTGCTGATGCTTATGAATCGAAAGTCGGCGAGTTGATTTACGGTGAAGTGAAAAAGCAAACGAAAGATGGCTTTATCATTGATCTGGGCGACAACGCAGAAGCTTATTTGGCGCGTGAAGAAACGATCCATAAAGAAATTTTGCGTCCTAAGCAACGTATCAATGCAATTTTATATAGCGTGAATCGTGAAGGTCGTGGCGCACAACTTTTGTTGTCTCGCTCACGTCCAGAGATGCTAATTGCATTGATGAAAAAAGAAATTCCTGAAATTTCAGAAGAAATCATTGAGATTAAAGCAGCAGCACGTCAACCAGGCGTTCGTGCTAAAATTGCAGTGAAAACTAACGATCACCGTATTGATCCTGTTGGTGCTTGTATTGGTATGCGTGGCACACGTATCCAAGCAGTACAACAAGAGTTAAATGGCGAGCGTATCGATGTTGTGGTGTGGTCTGATGATCCAGCACAATATATCGCAAGTGCTTTAGAGCCAGCAGATGTATCTGGTATCGTATTAGATGAAGATGCACGCAGTGCAGACATCATTTTTGCGACAAATGATCAATTGGCGCGTGCGATTGGTTCACAAGGGCAAAATGTTCGTTTGGCATCTGAATTGACGGGTTATAAACTCGACATGATGTTAGAAGAAGAGTATCGTGCTCGTCAGCAAAATGAAGCTCAACAATATCTCGATATGTTTGTTTCTCGTCTTGATATTGATGAAGATTTAGCAATGGCATTGGTTGAGATGGGCTTTACTTCATTAGAAGAAATTGCTTATGTCCCAGCTGAAACATTTGATGAAATCGAGCTTGAGGCTGATTTAGTTGAATTGTTACAAAGTCGTGCGAAAGAAGCTGCATTGACGGATGCGTTAAAACAGCAAGAAAATATTCAAGAGCCAAGTGCAGAACTTCTCGGTATGGAAGGTATGACGACTGAGATTGCATATGCATTGGCGGCGCGTGGTGTGATTACGATTGATGATTTGGCTGACCAAGCGACTGACGATATCTCAGATATCGAAGGTTTAGGTCATGACAAAGCAGGTCAGTTAATTATGAAAGCACGTGAATCATGGTTTAATTAGGAGATAATAGATGACGGACAAGTCGATTCAAGAGTTAGCGCTCAGCGTAGAACGTCCTGTAGAGAAACTCCTAGAGCAGGTTCGCGATGCAGGTCTACCACAGCGTAAAGCAGATGACATCATTACCACTGAACAGCAAGATACTTTGGTCAATTATTTGAAAAAAGTACACGGTCAGGAAAGTGGTAACACAGGAAAAATTGCGTTGAAACGTAAAACAACGAGTACTGCTAAAGTAACAAGTACATCGGGTAAAGCTAAAAACATTAATGTTGAAGTGCGCAAAAAACAAGTATTTGCGAAACCGAGCCCTGAGTTACTTGCAGCAGAAGTAAAAGCGCGAGCTGAAGCTGATCAGAAAGTACGTGTTGAACAAAAAACACGTGTTGAAGCTGAACAGAAAGCCCGTGATAGTGCTGAGCAAAAAGCTAATGCAACTTTAGAAGCAATGCGTGCAGAGCATACTTCTGACAGTTCAACACAAGCACCAGCTAAAACAGCTGTTGTCGTTAAAAAACGTAACAGCGACAAGATTATTAAAGCACCTGTTGTTAAGCCAACAGAAACGCCAGAACAGAAAAAAGCTCGTGAAGCTCAAGCGGCTCAGTTAAAAGCTACTGAAGAAGCTGTACGTCGTAAAGCTGCTGAAGAAGCACAACAGCGTACACTTGAGCAAATGCGTAAAATGGCATCAAAATATTCAAATGATGATGCTACGACTACGATTCGCGTGATTGATGACTCTCCTTTAGCTGCTGGTCTTGTTGGTCAAGCATATGAAGATTCATTCAACAAAGAAGACCGTGAAATCAAACGTGGTGGTGCAACTGCAAATCCGCGTGCTGGTAAGAAAAGCGGTCGTGGTGGCGATGCTCAAGCAGAGCAAAGTTTCAGTAAGAGCCATCACAAGCGTGGTTTGAAAACGAGCCAAGCGAATAAACATGGTTTTGAAAAACCTGTTAAGAAGCAGATTTATGATGTTGAGATCGGTGAGAAAATCATTGTTGCTGATCTTGCTCAAAAAATGGCAGTTAAAGTCCGTGAAGTAATCAAAACACTCATGAAAATGGGTGAGTTAGTTACTCAGAACCAAGCAATCGATCAAGATACAGCTGTACTGGTCGTTGAAGAATTAGGTCATAATCCAGTACTAGTTTCTGATACTCAAGCAGAAGACAACTTACTTGAAGCTGCTGAAGAAGCACGTGGTGAGCAAACAACTCGTCCACCTGTTGTAACAATTATGGGTCACGTTGACCATGGTAAAACGTCATTATTAGATCGTATTCGTCGCTCTAAAGTGGCAGCTGGTGAGGCGGGTGGTATCACTCAGCACATTGGTGCTTACCATGTTGAAACTGAGAAAGGTATTATTACTTTCCTAGATACACCTGGACACGCAGCGTTTACGTCTATGCGAGCTCGTGGTGCGAAAGCAACAGATATCGTAGTACTAGTAGTTGCTGCTGATGATGGTGTAATGCCACAAACAGCGGAAGCGATTGATCATGCTCGTGCAGCGGGTACGCCGATCATTGTTGCAATCAACAAGATGGATAAAGAATCAGCTGACGTTGACCGTGTACTTAATGAGTTGACTACAAAAGGTATCGTGCCTGAAGAATGGGGCGGTGATGTTCCAGTTGCGAAAGTATCTGCGCATTCAGGTGCTGGTATCGATAGCTTACTTGACCTTATCTTGATCCAAGCAGAATTGATGGAGCTTAAAGCTTCAGCAGAAGGCGCGGCACAAGGTGTAGTAATTGAAGCGCGTGTTGATAAAGGTCGTGGTGCAGTTACTTCTATCCTAGTACAAAACGGTACTTTGAATATTGGTGATCTTGTATTGGCTGGTTCATCTTATGGTCGCGTACGTGCGATGTCAGATGAGAATGGTCAACGTATTACTTCGGCTGGACCATCAATTCCAGTTGAAATTTTAGGTTTACCTGAAGCACCGATGGCGGGTGATGAAGTTCTAGTCGTAAATGACGAGAAGAAAGCACGTGAAGTTGCTGATGCTCGTGCAGATCGTGAACGTCAAAAACGTCTTGAACGTGCAAGCTCTATGCGTCTTGAAAACATCATGGCGTCTATGGGTAAGAAAGATGTTCCGACTGTGAATGTTGTACTTAAGACTGATGTACGCGGTACTTTAGAAGCATTACATGTTGCACTTGATGAGTTATCTACTGATGAAGTGAAAGTACGTGTAATTGGTTCAGGTGTTGGTGCGATTACAGAATCTGACGTTACTCTTGCAGAATCTTCAGAAGCTGTATTATTAGGCTTTAACGTTCGTGCAGATAACACAGCGCGTCAAAAATCTGACCAAGATGGTATCGACATTCGTTACTACAGCGTTATCTATCAATTAATTGATGACGTGAAAGCAGCAATGAGCGGTAAACTTGCTCCTGAACATCGTGAAACAATCTTGGGTGTTGCTCAAGTTCGTGAAGTGTTCCGTTCAAGTAAGTTTGGTGCTGCTGCAGGCTGTATGGTAATGGAAGGTGTAATCCACCGTAACAAACCAATCCGCGTCTTACGTGATGATGTGGTTGTATTCCAAGGTGAGCTTGAGTCATTACGTCGTTATAAAGATGTAGTAGAAGAAGTTCGTGCTGGTATGGAATGTGGTCTTGCGGTTAAAGGTTATAACGACATCAAAGAACTTGATAAAATCGAAGTTTATGATGTTCAATTGGTTAAACGGAGTCTTTAATGGCGGGTAGCCAACGCTTAAAGCGCATGGCGGATTCAGTACAACGTGAGTTGTCAGAGTTGATCCGTCAGGAGCTTAAAGATCCACGCTTAGGTGGTCTAGTGACCATCTCTGCGGTCAAAGTCAGTGCTGACTTAGGATATGCTGAAGTTTATGTAACCGTGATGGGGCGTGAGCTTGGTGATGAGCAAAGTGAAGCAGCAAATAAAGAAACTTTAGATGTGTTAAATAAAGCATCTGGTTTTCTGCGTCATGAGCTAAGTCGTCGTATTAAGACACGTATTACCCCTAGATTGCGTTTCCATTATGATAAAACCAATGCATACGGTAACTACATGTTTGGTTTGATCGCGGAAGCTGTCAAGGATCTGCCTGAACAAAGGCAAGAGGATAAAGAATAAATTTAAAAAAGCCACCTTCGGGTGGCTTTTTTACGATGAGAATATATTGTTTAAATCACAAGGTTTAGTTTTGATCTTCTTTATTTGCTGTACGACGATAACGTTGCCACGGTAGAGGACGATTTAATGCTTCTGGCACATCACCACTCATAGAACGTAATCGTAAATGTATCGCAGCTTGTGCCATCAAATTGGCTGAAACTGGCGCTGTGATAAAGATGAATAGAGTGATAAGTAATTCTGCAAAGCCAAACTTTCCTTGAGTTGCACCAAAGATCATCGCAGCAATTAAGAAACTACCTAAACCTAGTGTGCTTGATTTTGTGGGTGCGTGTAGGCGCATAAATAAATCAGGTAAACGAATCATGCCGATGGAACCCACCAGCATAAAAAATGCACCAAAAATCAAAAAGAAGGAAATAATTATTTCAAAAACAAATTGCATGATATATCTCCTTAATCGATCACATGACCCGTTGTAAAGTAACGAGCAAGAGCCGCAGTTGACACAAAGCCCAACATGGCAACCAGTAGTGCGCCTTCAAAGACATTCGTGCTGACCCAATACACACCTAAAACGATAATCAGACAAGTCGCGTTCAGGAAAAGCGTATCCAACGCCAATAATCGATCAATCACTGATGGTCCTATGATTAAGCGAATTAGGCAAAGAAACATAGAGATCGTAATCGCAACTAAGCAAATACCAAGAGCATAAGGCAAGATTGTCATTGTTCTACTCCTTGCATTGGCTTGACATTAAAAATCTCCAATAAAGGTGTTTCATATCTATTTTTGATTTCTTGAATATCAAGTTCTGCATTATCTGAACTGAGTGCATGAACTAGAATATCACCTCGCTCTTGATCAATACCTGCTGAAACTGTACCTGGTGTTGTGGTGATGATCATCGCAAGTAATGTATTAACTTCTTCATGTTCCGTTTCAAGCGGTACTCGATACCATTTAGGTTGTAAGTGATCTATTGGTCCAAGCACCATCCGTGCAACACGAAAGTTTGAAATCACGATATCCCAAAACACAACAAAGAATAATTTGATAGCAGGTATCCAATGTATATGTGGTGTGCGTGCGATGAAAGGGCGTACTAATCGTGGAATAATAATGGCTAACAAGGTAGCTAGAAATAATGTTGATAGTTCAACGCTTCCTGACAACATTAACCAACTGAGAAATACCATAAATGAAACAAATGGGTGTGGAAACCACCGATCAAGCAAAGCGATTTTTTGCATGTTAGTGTTCCTCCATCGGTTTTAATTGACTGGCATTTGGAATTGTTGGTGCTTCAAGTGTTTGTTCTGCAATCTGACGTTGTTTGTATTCCGAAATGTGCTCACCTTGCAATGTTGGTTTAGAAATCACATTTGGAATCAACAGGGCATTGTGATCTTTTACTTCACCACCATATTTCGTTTCTGGCAAATAGCTAGGATCATAAGGTTGTACGCTAATAGGGCGACCTTGATCATCAAGTTTTAATATTGCTTCATTATAAAGTGCATGATTTTGAATTTGCTGTGCAGTCGCAGTCATATAATTTTGTACTGGGGCAGCAAAAACGACATAACTCATCAAGCCGAATAAAATGACATAAATCACGGTGTCATTACGATTAGGTGCTTTTTCAGGTAAATCTTGATAAGTAGCAAATGCTGCTTCATCAGGATTGTCTTCAGGTGAGGTCGCTCGCCAGAACAGAATAAAACCTACACGTGTTAATGCGATGATACTCAGTAAGCTGACAACTAGAATCACAGCAATAATCCAACCTTGATAAGCTGTTTCAGCTGTTGCTTGAAGAATAAAGACTTTACCTAAAAAACCGCTAAACGGAGGTAATCCAGCCATCATAAGTGCGATGGTGAAATAGGTAAATGCAGCTGCTTTTTCTTGCTTTATTTTTGGTGCGATTTTTAAATGATCTTTAAACTCGCCACGTTGTGAAGTCATCCAGCCACAGAATAGATAAAATGCTGCAGCGATTAATGTACTATGCACTAAATAATAAAGACCTGCTGCCCAAGCTTGGGTGTTTAGCATAGCGATCGCAATCAGTAATGTTCCAATTGACGATAGCACCATAAACCCAACAAAACGACGTAAGCGATCTGCTCCAAGCGCACCAATTACACCATATAGAGATGTCATTAATCCAATAACCAGTAAGACATGCTTTAAGATGTCTTTTGCCATCGCATCATCGAATACCGTTCCATTGACACGTAATATGGCATAGATACCTACTTTGGTCATGATTGTGAAAATCGCTGCAACAGGCGTGCTCGCTACAGCATATGTTTTCGGTAGCCAAAAACCCACGGGCAACATTGCGGCTTTGATACCAAAGACAACGAATAACAAAAAACCACCAGCAATCGCGAGTTTGTGCTGATCATTGTCTAGGGTAGGGACAAGACGGCTGACATCAGCCATGTTTAAACTACCGACACTTCCATAGATCATGCCTAAACCGATGAGGAAAAGCGCCGAGGCAAGTAAATTAATCGTGACGTAATGAACGCCAAGTTGAAAGCGAGGACGACCTTGACCATGCAGTAATAATACGTACGATGCCATCAACAAGATTTCAAAAAATACGAATAGGTTGAACAAGTCACCTGTTAAGAATGCACCAGATAATCCCATGAGTAGGAAGTGGAACATTGCATGGAAATAGCGACCACGAGTATCCCAATTATCACTGGCATACCAAAGTATAGGGAGCGCCAAACCATAAGTTAATACCAGCATGAAAGCTGAAAGTCGATCTAAGACTAAAACAATACCAAAAGGTGCAGACCACTCACTGAGTTGATAAACCGTTATCTGACCTGTGCTCGCTAACAGTAAATAGCTCACTGCAGTAATCAGCCCCAAAGTGATTGAACCTAAACTAATACTCCGTCGCCATGGTTGACGCCAATCTTGTTTTAAAGAACCAGAACCAGGATTTCCTAAAATTAATAGAAGGAAACTTGTAAATGCAGGAATTAAAATACTAAAAATTGGAGCGTGACTTAGCCAAAAATTTGAAAAATTGAACATTATGGCTCATCCTCGCGTGGGTCATATGTCAAGGTTGGTTCCTCTTTGGAGTCAACATGATCCGTACCAGACTCATAACGACTGCGTAACGCCAATTGCACAATAAATGCGGTTGTTGCAAAACCAATTACAATTGCTGTCAAAACTAATGCTTGAGGAAGTGGGTCGGTTACTTTGGTTGCTTCAGTTAAAATAGCAGGCGCGTTGACTTGTAAGCGGCCCATTGCAAATAAAAATAAATTCACTGCATAACCAATCATGGCAAGTCCAAGAACGACAGGAAATGTCCTTGCACGCAAAATCAAATAAATGCCTGTTGCAGTTAGTAATCCAATTCCCGATGCGAGTAAAAATTCAATACTTACCATTTTATTTATCTCCACTTGGGATTGGACCCGACATACTTGAGTGGCGAGAGTCACCTAAAACTGAAATTAACAGCATCGTGGCACCCACAACAGTGATGTATACGCCTAAATCAAATGCAGCCGCAGAAGCTAAATGCATTTTGCCTAGAAGCGGAGGCTCAACATAAATATGAGCACTGGTCAAGAATGGACGTGCCCAGTACCACGCGGCAATCCCAGTTAAACCTGCAATCGTGAGTCCAGAACCAATCCATATCTCATAAAGGCGACCAGATTTAGCTTTGATCATTTGCTCTGCCTGATCTTGACCTAAAACGATATATTGAATAATCAATGCCATCGAAGTAATCAATCCTGCAATAAAGCCACCACCAGGATAGTTATGACCACGCAAGAAAATATAAACACTAACCACTAATGCAAGAGGAAGTACCCACGAAGCAGTAATACGTAACATTAACGGTGACGGATTAAAACGATAGCTAAGACCTTGCGTCATGGTCGTACCATGAGCACGCATACCATCCATTAGACATAGGGCGCCGATTGCAGCAATACCAAGTACTGCAATTTCCCCAAAAGTATCGAAACCACGGAAATCAACTAGGATCACGTTGACAACATTTGAGCCACCGCCTAATGGAATTGACTGTTGCAAGAAGAACCAAGAGATAGAATTATGGTCTCTGGTTAGGATTAACCATGTAATCCAACCGATGCCAAAACCTCCAGCAATTGCCAAGCTTGCATCACGCCAACGACGAGGACGACTTGATTCGTATGGTGTTAATTGCGGAAGTAATGATAGGCTCATGAGAAGCAATACAGTGGTGACAACATCAACTGTGATCTGAGTTAATGCAAGATCTGGAGCAGATAAAGTCACGAAAACCATAGTCACGACTAAACCAACGGCTCCGCTGATTAACACTGCCTTGATACGTTCATGATGGAACCACAGCATCATCCAACATGCTGAGAATAGAGTAAGCCAAAGAACGATTGCGATCCAAGGTGCATGTGTAAGTTCTCTAGTACCAGTGGTTAAGCCTTGATTGAACAAAGGTAAGGCGACCATGATGATGCTGAACAAAACGATCCAGAGCAAATAGCTTTGTAATGAACCATTTTCAGTTTTTTGCTTAAGTTTGCGGCTATTCAATAATAAATGTTTAAGGAATAACTCGAATAAAATCTTTCCTTGAAACTTGCCTAAATACGGATCTAAATCGATTTTACGAATGCGACCATCTTTGGCGAGGCTAAAATAGAAAATTGCACCGCCAATTAATGCAACCACACTCATTAGCAATGGAGCATTGATGCCGTGCCAAATCGCGAGATGTGTACCTTCAAAATTTGGTTGCATGAGACTAGCACGTGTCACGCTGTTGACCATCGTACCTGCAAGAAGGGCAGGGAAAATACCGACTAAAATACATAAAGTCGCAAGAAAAATTGCAGGTAAACGCATACCTAAAGGTGGTTCATGCGCATCTTTATTCGAGACTTGATTCCCAAGCTCGCCGTCGAAAAACACCCCGTGAACTAGACGAATCGAGTAACTGACTGCAAATATGCCTGCCAAAGTTGCAACGATAGCTGAAATGACCATCACGGGTCCTGACAAATTAGCGAGCAATTCGGTAAAGAACATTTCTTTGGAAATAAAACCATTGGTCAGTGGAACACCTGCCATTGAGGCAGCTGTGATCATAGTTAATGTGCCAGTGAATGGTAATAACTGCCAAAGACCACTAAGCTTGCGTAAATCTCGTGTGCCGCTTTCATGATCAATAATGCCAGCTAGCATAAACAATGCAGCTTTGAAGGTGGCATGGTTAATGATATGGAAGATTGCGGCTGCTAGAGCAAGAGGAGAACCAATACCAAGTAAACAAACAATTAAACCTAAATGACTAATTGTTGAATAAGCCAATAAACCTTTGAGATCTTCTTTGAAAATCGCAAAACCTGCTGCCATACACAAGGTAAACAGACCAACAAAAGTTACGATATTGTGATAAAGCGCAGCACCAATAAAAATAGGTGCTAAACGAGCAAGTAGAAAAATACCTGCTTTTACCATAGTCGCTGAATGTAGATATGCAGAAACAGGCGTTGGTGCAGCCATCGCATTTGGTAACCAAAAGTGGAATGGAAACTGGGCACTTTTGGTAAATGCACCTAATAAAATTAATAATAGTGTCGGAACGAATAAGGCATGTTGTTGAATTTCATTTTTCATCAACACCAGTTGATCGATTTGATAGGTCCCTGTAATTTGCCCCAAAAGAACAAATCCGCCTAGCATCGCTAATCCACCCATCCCTGTAATGGTGAGTGCCATACGTGCGCCACGTTGAGCAGCATCGTACTGACTCCAGTAACCCACTAAAAGAAATGATGAAATACTGGTAAGCTCCCAAAAAACTAAAAGGATCATCAAGTTGTTTGAGAGTGAAATCCCGAGCATCGCTGCCATGAACAACATCAAAAGTTGATACAGTTTAGCTAACGAGTTTTTAGGACTTAAATAATAATAGGCATAAATATAAATAAGCGTACCGATACCGCTAATCAGTAAACTAAACAATAAACCTAAAGCATCTAAACGAAAGCTTAGATTGATCCCAAATTGCGGAAGCCAGTCCCAGCTTTGTACGAGCGGTGTGCCCTGAAGAACCGTTTCTGCTTGAGTTAGCAGTAATAAAAAACAACTCAGGCTAATGCCTATCGCCCCTAGTGCCGTCACACCACGTGAAAAACGTTGCAGCTGTGAGACAAGGGTGGTGCCGAGTATAAGCGGTAATAAGATAATAATCGGTAGCACACTGGTATCCATGTCGATGATTTAGATCAAAGGACCTAAGGGTGAATTTTCTTCCAAGATTCACAGGCATTCAAAGAGATTGCCAAAGTTTCAAATCTCGAAACCCAATCAAGTTAACGGAGGCAGCAAGTTGTATTGCACAACTTGAAAATAAAAAATGAGTTTTATCTTACTATAAAACATCAACAAAAACCCGATGGTATTACATGAAGTAACAACATTCTAGCAACTCAAAAGCCAAAAATCGTTCACCAAAACAATCAATTAAAGTGAAGTCTCTTGAGGGGTATCATCTATTTTTAACAGATTGAATAAATCAGTTTTTTCTTGTGGATTAAGTTCCTGTATTTGATGAAATAACTCATCCACTTTACTTACAAGGGTTTCTGTTTCTAACAAATTATGCGTATGAGCAACGTTAGTTCCTTCACTCCATACCAGTTGATTATAAAGTTGCGAGAGTTGGTTTTGAGATTGTGCAAGATTGATTTCGTAGATTTCGTTGGCATCCAAACGTAAACATTGATAATCAAGCGCATGTTCTAAAAGCTCATCTCGGTTACCTGTTACGATGATTTGTAGTCTAGGGAATGCAAGATGTAGTCGCTGTAGAATTTCTGCTGAGAAGTTTTGATCAAGTTGATGATCAACCTGATCAATTAATAAAATCCCATCACCTTCTAAGCATGGATCGAAGCAATGTTGGTTAAGCAAACATAAGCGACGTGTCACATCACCGATCAGTGCGATCCATGTTTTGAGGGAGGCTGATAATTGTTGAAATGGAATGAGTTGCTCTTTGTAGCGCACCATCAATTGCAGTTTTGGTACATATTGTATAAATAAATCAGTAACTTCTGGGAAAACTGTATGTAGACTTTTTTTCAGAGCATATAAGTTTGGTGCAGATAGTTGTTTGGGATGATTGGCAAGTTCTTGTTGAAGCTGCTGTAAAATTTCAGACTGATTTTGTTGTTTGAAATCATTCCCCATTAAGCGTCGAACAATATGAGCAGAGTGCGCATTTTCCACGTCACTGATTTCTCGTAACCATTCAAAAAAACGTGCAAAGGTTGTGTAGGGAAGTGCTGTTAAATCATATGCCGCAATTTCTTGCAAAATACCTGGAACATTTTTGCTTTGTAGATTGACTTCTTGGACGAAGCGTTCAGCAGGATAGTAGGCAATCAGGGGTAAGCCGAACAAAGGATCTTGCAGGCTGGTTTTCTGATAAAGATTCACCACTTGATCTAGTTGTTGAGTTTCAACCTGACTGATACCAACGCCTTGACTATTAAATGTTTTAAATAATTTCCATGAGCAACTATACGTATCTGTTTCTAGAGCAGAACTACTTTCAGCAAGAGCACCATTTAACTCAGAACTGATCCTAATGTTGACTTGAACTTTTGCTTGAAGTCGAGTCAGCATAATATCTTGATCAGAGATCACTACGCCTGCGGTTCGAATATCTTTGAAACGTGCTGAAAACCAAGTCAGGGCTTGGTAAATATTTTTTAAAACTGTGGTTTTGCCTGTCGCCTGATCACCAAGGATTAAGGTAATTGGGCGTTTTGCAGGGTGAAATTCAACAGTTAAATCTCGGAACATTCCGACATGTTTAAATTGAACCGACTCGAGTTGCATAAGCTCACCTCAATCCTGAGCGCTTTATCCTGCGGACTGGCGAAGAGTTGAGGGAGCGCATCGTTTTAATTGTTGTATTAAGTCATATAGATGATGAATATTTAGACTTACTTTAGCACGTGTACACGCAACGTAAAGTAATCTCAGCTCTTCATCTGTAATTTTATGTTCCAAGCCATTTATTTTAAATTGATAGTCATCTTCGATGTGTACGCGATTCCACTCTAAGCCTTTAGCTTTATGAGCGGTTGAAATGACATAATCAGCTTGTTCAATCGGGGTGATTTTAGCTAAAGCGCGTTTGAGTGGCTCAGTCCCATGATCATCAACTAGTTTCACTAAGGGTTTGATATCACTGCCATCATTCGTTTCACAGTATTCATGTACATCATGCCATGAGTTAAACCAAGCAAGCTCTGGTACATCGGTGATGCGTTTACCTTGTTTGAGTAAACTGGCAGCATCAACAAAACGACTCAGTTTTTGGTGATCAGCTTGTAAGCTGACTTTATCGCCATGGACTAAACCTGAAAGTAATAACTCCATCGCTCGTGCATTCGTCCGACATAAAATCGCATCGCGCATTTTGGTATGCGGTTTGTTGACGACATTGGACTTAACATTTGGATTGCCGAGTAAAGGGACAGTTTCATTCAACGCACCTAGTATGGAGTTTGCTACATCAGCAATCGCATCACCAAAACGGAATGAAGTCGTCAAGCGACTTTCATGTAAGGGCATTTGCTGCATTGCATTGACTGCGCCACGCCATGCATAAATCTGCTGATGTGCATCACCAACATAAATCACTTGGGTACTTTTTTGACGAAGTAATATGCCAAGCATCAGAGGATCTGCATCTTGTGCTTCATCAAACAAGACATAATCTGTTGGAATATTGGGTTCTGATAAAGCCCATAATTTCAAATAAATGTCATGCCCAATACCTGCTTGATGATTTGGATCAATCGATTCTAACCAACGTCTTTCTACTGCAGGGTAAAGGTGTTGTTGTAACGACTCAATATCATCTTGGTGCAACCAGCTAGGTGCTTGAATGTGACGAGGCGCAGGATATTGCGAACTTGTCGAGCAAAAATAACTGACCGCATTTGCCACTAAACTTGCAAGTCGACTAGGCATGAGTACATATTTTTCATAACGTCCCCCCATAAGGCGACGTAATGTAATCGGCTCAAGACGATATTCTTTAGCGATAAAACTTGGGCTTAAACGTGGTAAGCGTAATTTATCAGTCACGCCACGAGGAACGCTGCGAAAGGCAAGGGAGTGAAAGGTTCTGCAATTCACATTGCCATGAAATTTATTTTGCGCTTCAGATGCGATGGCTTTGTTAAATGCCAAATACATACCACGCCGTTCAGGCATGGCATCACTGATCATTTGTAATGTCGTGGTTTTACCTGTGCCAGCATACGCAATCACTTTAAATGATTGTCCTAAACGAGCATTATCTATGGCAATCGCTTGCTCGTAGGTAGCTTTGGGTTTCTCGTGATTTGACACAGGCTCTAATTACGCTTCTTTGCTACGATTTGCTTTTTCAACCAAACCAGATAGACCTTGACGGCGAGCAAGTTCATCTAAAACTTCTTGCGGATCAAGATCGAAATAGCCCAACATGACAATACTGTGGAACCATAAATCGGCAACTTCATAAATGAGGTCATGTTTGTTTTCGAGAGAGGCTAGTGCGGCATAATCTTTGGCTGCAATAATGCTTTCAACACTTTCTTCACCGACTTTCTCTAGAATTTTATTGATGCCTTTTTTGTATAGACTTGCAATATAAGAACTATCTGCGGCAGCATTTTTACGCTCTTGCATCAAGCGACCTAAATACGCAAGTACATCGACTTGTTCACTGTGGTTATGCTCGTGAGTTTCTACTTTCGCTGATACACCATAAATCGCCGTTGGATCTTTCAGCTGGGCATCTACAATCTCCCAACCTTGAGGGGTCAGTTTGCGATAGAAACAAGATTCACGACCTGTATGACAAGCAATACCACCATGTTGTTCAATTTGTAGAATAATAACGTCAGCATCGCAATCTAGACGGATTTCATACACTGTTTGGAAGTGTCCAGATTCTTCGCCTTTGTGCCACAATTTTTGACGTGAACGTGAGTAATACACCGCTTGATTCTTTTCAGCCGTCAGTTGTAATGCTTCACGGTTCATCCATGCAACCATTAACACTCGACCAGTTTGATGATGTTGGGCAATGGCTGGAACAAGACCATTGGAATCAAATTTAACTTCATCTAACCAGTTTGACATGAGTGAAAAATCCATTGAGTGGAAAGCCGTTAGTGTAGCGTTTGTGGCTTAGGTTGGCTATGCTTGTTGGGTAAAAAGTCATGGATCAGGCTTTAAAGATAGTTTGAGATTTCAATCAAGTTCTGATCTGGATCACGAAAATAAATCGAAAGGATTTTTCCCATCGCACCTGTTCTTTCGATTGGACCTTCAATGATTTTAATGTGCTGTGCCTGAAGGTGCGCAATCACTTCATGGAGCGGTGTTTCCGCAATAAAACATA